>JAHFOM010000038.1 GCA_023261685.1 Candidatus Moraniibacteriota bacterium
ATTCCAGCTACCGGAGGTGCAGTAGAATTCACACTGGGTACCGGTATTGGATCCTGAGTAGGTGTAAGAGGCAGGAGAAGTCAGACCACTCGTGGCATCCCACATAGCCGTATTGGCTGGCTGTGTGCCGGAACAGGTGTAGGTGGGAGTCGCACAACTGGATCCATTCCAGCTACCGGAGGTGCAGTAGAATTCACACTGGGTACCGGTATTGGATCCTGAGTAGGTGTAAGAGGCAGGAGAAGTCAGACCACTCGTGGCATCCCACATAGCCGTATTGGCTGGCTGTGTGCCGGAACAGGTGTAGGTGGGAGTCGCACAACTGGATCCATTCCAGCTACCGGAGGTGCAGTAGAATTCACACTGGGTACCGGTATTGGATCCTGAGTAGGTGTAAGAGGCAGGAGAAGTCAGACCACTCGTGGCATCCCACATAGCCGTATTGGCTGGTCGTGTACCGGAGCAGGAGTAGGTAGGAGGACTAGTGGTAGTGAATGATTGGACAGAACCGTAACTGGTGCCGGCACTATTTGTCGCGACGGCGCAAAAAGAATACGTCGTTCCGGGACTGATATTCCCCAGGGTTACACTGTAATTTGAAGCGCTTGTGCCGCTTATCGCACTCGATCCGGAAGCAATGGCACTGCTCCAAGGCCATGAACCGTTGCAGGTTGGATAACTTGTGGACTGCGTAAACATAAACGTCGCCGTTCCCGCAGTGCCATTCGCATTGGCGGTGCCATTCAACACCGCGCTTGTTTGACCAATACTTGAAGCCGAACCAGTTGTGACAGATGGGGCAGGGGCAGAACAAGTAATGGAAGTGTGCGTTGCATTAGTATCACAACCAGTTGCGTACCAACAAGAGTGGGCCCAGATAGCATGCGTATCATAAAAACCAGGATTATGATAAATAGTTTGTCCGGGCGCTGACAATCCGCACACATCAGGATAGACACTCGAACAATTTCCAACAGGAGAAGCTACCGGAGTGAAGTAAAACGTAGGGTCAGCTATAGAATTGGATCTGACGGCGTAGTAGTCGGCTCCATCTCCGGATACCGAGAATGAAAAAGCTGTCCCAGAACAAGATCCCAGCGAGATAGAGTTGGCTGCATTAGCATTTTCAATAAAAAACCCTCCTCCTAAAAAGAAAGCAAACACCGCCACGCTTCCGTACAAAAAGATATTTTTTTGATATTTGTTCATAATCACATCACCTTCTGCTATTTTTAGTATAATACCAGACTGGTCGTCACCGTATTGTCAGCCTGATTGGTAGTGAGGGAGACTTGTACCTGCATCCCCTGCTGTAAGTCTTCGACTTTAATCGGCTTCATAGTATCAAGAATACGGTTGTCATAAAGGTTCATGATATCCTTGGTAACATACTCTTCAGTTCCTCCATCAACCTTGGCGATGACTACTTTCTCACTATCGACAGATTGGATGGTACCCGAATAAGAGTCTGCGATAAAAGCCGGCGGTTCTTCTGTCGCTGTAAGAGGAGGCATCTGTAAAAAAACCTGCTGGCTGTTGCTTTTCATCGCCAGATACTGCGTTGCGACGGCAACGATCACAATGACGGCGACACCACCGACGAGCAGAAGGATTTTTTTCTTGTCCATAAGATCCATCGTTAACTATTTCTCATACACCATCAAATCGATCACATCCGTCTTGTCGGCCTGATTGAGGGTATAGAGAACACGCACCGCCATACCGACCGTGATGTCTTGTTTCTTTAGAGGTTTGATGGTGCCTTCCGTACGGTTGTCATAGATACCGACGAAAGTCTTCAATGGGTAGTCCACCGTCATACCATCTGCTTTGGTAATGGTAATACTATCTCCGTTGACGGCAGTCACCTTGCCTCCGAATGAAGAAGGGGTCTCGGTCGGGAGAGGGGTGTCAGCAGTCGGAGCAGGAAGAGCACTGCGGACATCGTCAGGCACGGCTACCGGTACGAAGTCAGGAGTAAGGCTCAATGGACGATCAGTCTGAGTAAAGGTATCGACAGGATTTGTGGAGGGGTTTGTGGAAGAAGTAGAAATATCCGGCTGACGCATCGCCATATACTGCGTGACGACCGCGACGATCACAATAACCGCTACGCCACCAACGAGCAAAAGAATTTTTTTCTTATCCATACTATAATTTGATTTTTTATTTTTTATTTTTATGTCAACCGATTCTTCTGAAAAAATACGCTCACAAATTTATTATAGTAAGTAATGGAAAATCATGCAAGTATGTTTGCAAAACCTGTCAAGTCTAAAAAGCCTCGATCACTTTTTTGAAAAGATTCTTAGCCAAGTCTCGCAAAGACCAGTTTTTCCAACTTGACCATCCGTTTTTCCATTTTATGAAACTCATCGCGATCAACTTTTTCAGACAGGCGGTGCTTGATCTCAATCACATCATCCTCAACTCTGATCAGTCTATTCTCAACTTGAACCAGACGCACGTCAATAATATCCACTTTCACTTCCAAATTATCTACTTTCCCCTCAATGATACCTAATCTGCCATTCATTTCTGTCTGACCTTCGGCAATAATACTGATGCCATCACTCATCTGTTCCAGCATTGTCATAACTTGCCCAACCTCAAAATATTTTGCTGGTGTATTTTTTGGAGTCTTTTTTTTCATACTCTTTTGAGGAAATGATGTTGCAACGATCTTCTTTCTGTCAGTATATCACTCTGTTTTGGACTGTCAATCAGTTCTTTTTTTATCGCAAAAAACAGCCCTTGTGGAGCTGTTTTTGTTGATCATTTTTTTCTAAAAAATCTCAGGCGCGCGAGACGTACGTGCCTTTTTCGGTGTTGATGATGATGCGGTCGCCTTGCTTCACGAAGAGTGGTGTCGTCACCGTGAGACCGGTTTCCAACGTGACAACCTTGTCCCCGCCGGACGCCGTGTCACCCTTCAGTCCCGGAGGCGCATCGGTCACGGTCAGTGTTACTTTAACGGGAAGCTCCACGTTGATCGGGCGTCCGTTCCAGTTGAGGATCGAGACTTCCGTCCCCTCTACCAGATACAGTGCCATCTCTCCAAGAACATTTTTAGTCAATGAAAACTGATCGTAGGTCGCCATATCCATAAACTGATACTCGTCACCCTCACGATACAGGTACTGAGCATTAGACTTGGAAATCTCGGCTTCTTCGACTTTGTCCGCCCCTTGATAAGCATAATCGATGATGGTGCCGGAGAGCAGACTCTTCAGTTTCGTGCGCATCACCGCTCCACCACGGCCGATCTTCGAGTGCTGATAATCCAAGACGACATACGGCTCATTGTTGTGGAGAATTTTCTTGCCGGTTTTGATTTCGGTGATATTCAGCATACTGAAAAAACGTACAACCTACAACAAACAACTTACAATGAAAGATACTCTCTCATGCTTATCATCAGTTATCAGTCGTTTTGTTATTATTTTACGACGTATGGGATCAGCGCCATAAAACGCGCGCGCTTGATGGCGTTCGACAAATTGCGCTGTTCCTTGGCGGTCAGCCCGTGGCGCTTCGGCGGATAGATCTTCCCTTGGGAATTGAGAAAACGACGCAGAAAATACGCGTCTTTGTAATCGAGTTTCGCCAGTTTTTTGCTCATTGCTACTTCCATATTTATGAAACTTATAACTTACAACCCACAACTTACAACAGCTAAAGCTGTCTGCAAGATTCATTTCTTCGTTGTCAGTTGTTAGTTACTCGTTATGAGTTAATTTAAAAAGGGACATCTTCGATCTTGATTTCATCTTGCTCGTCATCGAGATTGATGGTCGGGATTTCTTCTTCTGCCGGAGCCGGCTTGGAGTTTTGGCTCTGGCCAGATGAAGAATATCCTCCGGCGCTGGCACCACCGGTACGCGCACCTTGCGACGATCCGGACGATGTTCCCTGCGCACGACTGCCGAGTTGCATCGATTCGCCGACGATTTCAGTCGTTTTCTTCTGGGTACCGTCTTTGGCGGTATATTCCCGCGTTTGCAAGCGGCCTTCGACAAAACATTCCTGCCCCTTCGTCAGGTATTGCCCGGCGATTTCTGCCAACCGTCCCCACAAGACGACGTTATGAAACTCGGTTTTTTCCTGCTTGGTACCACCCTTATCGGTCCAAAAGTTATTGGTTGCCAGACTGATGCTCGCCACGGATTGACCACTGGTAGTGGTACGCATATCCGGATCGCGGGTCAACCGACCGACGAGAATGACTTTGTTGACATTCATAGCTTTACTCTGTAAACGAATTACTTTTTTGTTAGCTGTTGACTGTTAGTTGACTAGATGTCGAGTTTTTCTTTCAACTGCTCGTCGATCTGCGCGTTGCTTACCGGCTTGGCGGTTTCTTTGGGAGCGATTGGCGCCTGAGGCATCGGACGAACTGCACCGCGCTTCTCATAGCGACCGCCTTTGGTATCCGCCTTCGGACGTTCCACGCGCTCAATAGCTTTTAATTCTGGAAGTTCTTTGGCTGAGATAATCAAGAAACGCAAAACATCCTTGGAAAGCTGCAATGCGCGATTGATAGCGGAAAGCGGATGAATAACCGTCTCGGTCTCAGCTGTATCATTTTCATCCTTATCAGGCAGCGTGAAACGACGGGCAATATATATCCCTCGATCTTCGTGCTGTACCTGGTACGCCATCTTGCGTTTTTCCTCGGTCTCAGGTGACAGAAATGTCCCTCCGTTAGAAACGACTGTTTCTTCCACAAACGAGCGGATACGGGGTAACTCACTTTCTTTGGACTCACCGACGAGATAGAGCAGTTCGTATTCAACCATAATGATAGCTTGTAGCTTCTTAGCTGTTAGCTTTAAAAAATTAAAATCCCAAGAAAGAAAGCCCTTCCCATGGGAATATTGTTTCTTCTAATCTCAAGCTCTCCAAAAGACTCAAGCGGAAGAAACGTCGGACTTTCTCAGTTGTTGTTATGAGTATAGCAGGCATCCCTCTATTTGGCAAGTCACGTCGTTTGCGAACGACCGTGACAAGCCCTCTTACAAGCTTTTGTAATTCCCGGAAAGACTCTGGATCGTCTTCGCATAATTATTCAAAGCATAACACGACCACCCCAGATAGCGCATAGACGCATACGTCTCCCATTTCACGCTTGTTTTTTTCCCATTGCACGGACTAGTGATAGTCGTTTTGCCATCCTTTGCCCCGCCATCATTGGCTAGTTTCGATGCCATCGCCATCACGCCATCCGTCAGATTCCACGGGTCAGGCGGATTATGTCCGGTTCTGGACGCAATAGTGCTCTTATATCCCTTCCATGTATCGGGCATAAACTGCGCCGCGCCCATCGCACCGCCCGTCCCCTTGTAGCTTCTAGGCGGACAGGATACCTTTAGTGTTTTGTAATCATACTTCAATTCACTGGCTATTTCTTTGAAAATCCCCGCTCGATACGCACTCATTCGGCTCTGCTTGAAATCGCAACCGCCGACCGAAGCACCGAGGCGCGATTCGACGGAAAGCATACCAAAGAGGAACCCCTCGCGGATGCCGGTCTTGCTGGCGGCGAATCGAATGGCATCTTTGATGTTTTTCGCATCATAGCTTTTACCCAGCAATTTGTTCAAATCGCCTTTCAACTCCTGTAACTTGGACTGCAGTTCCGCGATTGTCGCCTGCTGCTCCTCGAGGTCATCTTGGGTTTCTATCTTGTCAGACACCAGCGCCTGCTTCTGCTTATTCTTGAGAGCGAGCAACTCCGCATGATCCGCCTTAGCGTCTTCGAGAGAGGCTTTCTCATCACTCACCTTGGCCCGCATTTCACTGATACTCCGGATCACTTCCTGCATCTTTTCCTGAGTGGAAAAAAGATTGTCACTTCCCTGAAGCAGACCGAGGAAATCAGCTTCAGTCAGCACGATATCCGCCAGAGGCATATCCCCCGTGAAATACATCTCCTGCAACAGGCCTCTGAGGACGTGCCGCTCAAGGATGAGCTGCTGTTCAAGATTGGCAATTTCCTTCTCTTTCTGTCCTATCGTCTGTTCCGTCTGATTGAGCAAATTCTGTACTCTCTGAATGAGCGTCTGGGTAGACGTGAGCGAGGAATTGATCTGATTCAGATCTTGTTTCAGTGCATTGAGTTCCTGCGTTTCTTTCTTGAGCTTCTTTTCGATCCTGCTGATATCGCTCTTAATGTCTCCCGCGTCCTCTTCTGCAAAAACAACCGGAGAGCTACCAAGCACGACAAAAACCAGCGTGAATAAAACACCACTCATCCAAAAAAATAAGTTCTTTTTTCGGTGATACATAGAAACAGTATACCACATCAGCCTTTCGATGCTTGAATAGAAGCACAAAAAGATTTCAAAATGTTTTTTAGGGAACCATAAGGCGTTGTTGCTTCGGACGGGTTCATCTAAAAACTTTTGAAATTTTTTTCGTACATTCCAAGAGTTATTCCTCAATCTCAGTCTTCACCTCAGCCACTCCTTCCTTCGACTGCTTGAGGATGGCCTTTTCAATTTCCTTGAGAACTTTGTTATTCTCTTTAAGAAATCCCTTGACTGTTTCCCTCCCAACACCGAGCTTCACCTCACCGAATGAAAATGAATTACCCGCCTTTTTGACCACACCATACAAGACACCGGTATCCAAGATATCGCCCGCCAAAGAAATACCCTCATTGTACATAATATCAAATTCAGCGGTACGAAAAGGAGCTGCCACTTTATTCTTGACTACTTTGGCTTTGACACGGTTGCCCATCACCGCTTCACCCTTCTTGATCTGCGCGCTGCGACGCACCTCGATACGCACAGAAGAATAGAATTTCAAGGCTTGTCCGCCAGTCGTCGTTTCCGGATTGCCAAACATCACGCCGATCTTCATACGAATCTGATTGATAAAAATAACCACGACATTGGAACGCGCGATGATAGCGGTCAGCTTACGGAGTGCCTGCGACATCAGCCGTGCCTGTCGTCCCATATGTGAATCTCCCATTTCTCCCTCGATTTCCGCCTTGGGAACCAGAGCGGCCACGGAGTCAACAACAATAACATCCACCATATTGGAACGCACGAGTGTCTCTACGATATCAAGCGCCTGTTCACCATTGTCCGGCTGAGAAATAAGCAAATCATTGATATTGACACCGATGCGCTTGGCGTATTCGGGATCGAGCGCGTGCTCAGCATCGACGAATGCCGCCACACCACCGGCTTTCTGCGCATTGGCAACGATATGCAACGTCAAAGTGGTTTTGCCGGATGATTCCGGACCATAGATTTCCACTACCCGCCCGCGCGGCACGCCCCCGATACCGAGCGCGATATCAAGCGACACCGAACCCGTCGGAATCGCCTCGACATCCACCTTGCGGATGTCACCGAGTTTCATAATGATTCCTTCGCCGAATTTCTCTTCGATCGCGTCGACAACACTCTTGATCTTGTCCTGTTCCCCACTCACTGTTTGTTTCTTCGCCATACAAATAACATTATTTATAATTGTTTACTCTACTTACATACTAACACACACGCTACGGCATGTCTATTCTTGTCTGCCACTCGCGGTGAAAACGATGTCTTTGACAGGCGTTTTTTCGCTCCCCAGAGGCAGTATCTCGCCTCCATTCAAACGCGTCAGCGTTTCCCCTGCATTCGCCGACGTCACTTTGATACGCTCCGTGGCGGATACCGTCTGCGGTTCACCAGGCTTGATGAGGCCGCTCCAGACGACTGTCCCATCGGCTTCCAGTGTGATCGATACCGGTTTCTCTCTCACGCTAACGGCGAGTGAGAATGACTCACTTTGATTCACAGTGTTCATTTGTTCGGTTTTCAAATCAGGAGCGGACGGCGTATAACGGGCGTCCACCGAAAATGTTTCCGATTTTTCCTTATCGAAACGATTGATGGAAAGCACCGTCACGGTATTCAGTCCCGGCTGGAGGATGAGCGTATCAGAAAAATCACCGTCGCTGCCGACAAACACCGGCTGATTGTTGATAGATACTCGGGCACCCTTGTCTGTCTTGCCGGCAACCCTGACTTCGCTCGTCTCTATCGTCTCCCCGTTGGTCGGAGTCAGGATCACCAGACGAGGCACTCCGGCAAAGGATTGGAATTCACGGTACAGGTAGAAAAACGCCCCTC
>JAHFOM010000039.1 GCA_023261685.1 Candidatus Moraniibacteriota bacterium
ACAATCAAATCGCGATAATTGGCAATCGCGTCGTATTCATTCTCTTCTTTATTGATATAAATGATATTCGCCTTCTTGTCCTTGGTTCTTATCGTATCCATCAACTGCAATAAAATATAGCTCTTGCCGACGCGCCTTTGTCCGATAAGCACTTTGATAAGATCAGCTCCGATGAAGGGAGTAATCTTATCAAGATAATATGGGCGCTTTTGATATATTTTGTTCATACTTAAAACTCTTTATAGTGTATTTGTACATTTTAAGTATACTTAAAACTTGACAAAACGTCAACTCGCGTGCCGAGCTCTTCGTTCACCACCTCTGCTCCACCGGAGCGCGGGTGCGAACGATCTTTCCAAGTAAACCAGAGTATTTTCATTCTTGATGCTCAATAAAAATTATCTGCTGTCACCAGTCTGACTCTTGCTTCAGGATACCTGTTCTTAAAAGCCTTATTGGCAGCTTTTCGCTTGTATTTTATTTCCACTCCGATAAGTGCACTTCCTTTTTCTAGCACTACATCGATTTCCGAACCCTGTTTCGTTCTCCAGTAATAAAATTTAAAGTTCGTATCCGAATAGCTGTCCTGCTTGATCAATTCACTTATTATGAAATTCTCAAATAAAGCCCCTTTGTCCACCCTCGACTCCAAATCGGAAAAATCCCCGATCAGAGCATTCCTGACTCCGGTATCATAAAAAAATATTTTTGCCGCTTTTGAAATCTCATCTCTTTTATTTTTTGAATAAGGATACAGCCTGAAGAGAATGAAACTCTGTTCAAAAATTTCAATATATCTCTTGATTGTCCGCTGATCAGCTTTCAGGCTGCTGGCTAATTCGGAATAGTTTATAAGATTTCCAATCTGAAAAGCCAATAATTTCAACAAGTCCTTGGCGAGTTTTTTGTCCTCGATAAGATTCAATTCCAAAATATCCTTGAAAATCAAACTGTCCACGAAATTCAAAAGATATTTTTCATCATTCGAATTTTTAATCAAATGGGGATATTGCCCATACATCAAGACACCGCTCAGTATGTTTTTTATATCAAATGTATATAATTGATCTTTTGGATTATATTTTTTATCATCAATTATCTTTTCAAGAATATTGAAATTCAGATTTTTTTCAATGCCCTTCTGATTCAGATATTCAGAAAAAGTGAGCGGGTAGATATTATAATCGATTTTCCTTCCGGCCAAACTTTCCCCAGTTTTGTTTTTTATATGAAACGAAGATGATCCTGTAATGATCATTCTTATGTTTTCTAGCTGATCGTAGATTATCTTAACAGCCCTGCCGGGATTATCGAGCAGATGAATTTCATCGATAATGATCTCTTTGGAGTTTTCATTTATCAATGTCTTGTATGTCTCGATATCGTATGTTTCCAAGATTCTCCTGATTGGCTCATTATCTACCAAAAAATAGTCCCCTTTGGGAAATATTTTTTTAACTATGGTGGTTTTTCCGACCTGTCTCGAACCAAGCAAAATGAGCACTTGTTTATATTTTTCAAAGTGCTTGTTGATTTTCATGTCAAGGTGTCTTTTCATAATTAGTACATCTTTTATTACATTGTATGTATAATTAGTTAAAACTAATTATACATCATATGTCTTTTTTGTCAAATATGAGAGTATTTTTTGCATCTTGACTAGCTTTGATGCTCGATAATATTCACTTTCTCCCGCACGATGTAGAGCGGGCGGTTGATGACTTCGTTGTGGATACGGGCGATATAGAGCGCGATAAAGCCGAGCGAGATGAGTACGATGCCGATAAGGAACATATTGCTCACACCGAGGATGGCAATCGAAGTGAACATATTCGGCTCAATAAAGCCATTGGTAACAACCATACCTAAAAGCAAAAGTCCACTCAGGATTGTGATAAAAATCCCCCCATATCCGGCCAAACGGAGCGGAAGCAGAGAAAAAGACGTGAGACTGTTTATCGCAAGCTGGAAAAGCTTGTTGTACGAATAATTCGCATTGCCATGGATCCGGTCTGGAGCGACAAATTCCACCTTGGCACGCTTGTATCCCATCCAGTCGATCATCCCGCGAAACATCCGCTCCCGCTCGGGAAACTTGCGGAACACCTCGATCACCTTCTTATCCATCAAACGAAAATCCGTCGTTCCGGATTCGGTTTTCACTTCGGAAACCTTGTTGAAAAGCCAGTAAAACATCTTGGAAGAAATCTTTTTGAACCAACCGGCGCCCGTATTGACTTTACGCACAGTATAAACCACTTCCGCCCCCTGCTTCCATAATTCCAAAAATTGCAGAATGAGCATTGGCGGATGCTGGAGATCGGCATCCATCGTAACGACCGCATCGCCTCGCGCCTGATGACAGCCCGCCGAAGTCGCCGGTTCTTTGCCGAAATTTCGGGAAAAATCCAGTCCCCTGACCCGATGATCTTCACGGGAAAGCCGAAGAATCTCAAGGAGGCTGTTATCCCTGCTCCCGTCGTTGACGAAAATGACCTCGAAATCATATTCCGGATGAACAGCGAATGTCTTTTTTACCTCCTCAAAGACGAGCGGAATGTTTTGTTCCTCGTTGAAAACTGGGATGACGACAGAAATCAGCTTTACCATACGATAGCCTTATAGGCGTATTTTACACGCTTTGAAGACAAATACCAAGCCCGAAGCCAGAGCGAGGACTTGCGCGCCGATGACGATCATTATGATCGAAGCGATGCTCGACCCGAAGAAAAAAATCCCGACGGACTCGATAATAGCTATCCCCAAGAGCCATCCTGCCGCCAGGGTAACCTGCATCGAAAGCAATTGCTGGAGCATCAGATTCACCACGGCGTAGAGACCGGCCGCCAATCCGAACCAGCCCAAGAGCGGCGCGACTGCGAGGTATTTGTCGCCGAAAAAAATACTCATCACAAAGTCCGGTATGAGAAAGTAAGTGACAACCGCCACGGCAGCCGCCGCGACCGTGAGCAGTAATGCCATCCAAAAAACCGAAAAATTCCTCGGCTCCGCCTTGTTTCTTTCCACGGATTCAGATGACATCGCGAACAAAACCGATGCCATCACGCCCGTCACGAAAAAAATCACCTTGGCTACCACCGTCAAAGCGCTATACGCCCCGGCCATTTCGGGAGCCAAAGAATGCTTGGCGAGGACTATATCGACATTGCCGAGCACAACGAGTCCGAGTGTGCCGATAAATGCCGTCATCACATAGCCGCGGATAGATGAGAAATCAAATGGCTCTTTTGTTTTTTCTGATGGCGCGACAGGAATATCTTTCTGACTCTGCGCTAAAAATCGAAGACCGCGCACTGAAATAAAGTAACCGATAATTCCGGCCGTTACTAGACCAAATATGATGCCATCCAATCCAAACCCAAACCACGCCAGAATAATTCCCAACAACAATTTAACGCCGGCTCCGGTGATATTCGCCGCATTGACCGCTCCGAACCGTTGCCACCCGGTAAGGATACCCGTACTTGCCGATGAGAAAAACGTCAGTGCCGCCAGCACCCACAGAAGCGACACTGCCAGCGAATCATCAATCTGCAGGAATGATTGTGTAAAAGGTGTCAGAAAAAGCCCTCCGACCACGAGCGGCCAGCCATACTTGATAATCCGCTTGTTGAGATAGGAGAAGAGATCGCGACCGAAAGAGTAATCCTCGCGCGCTTTGGCTATCGCCCCGTATTTGGTGGCAATCATACCGAGTGCTGCTGCTGGTACTGATACGATAGCAAGCAATGCGATGAGCGACTGGACGGCGCCGTAGACTTCAGCATTCACGATGCGACCCAGAGAGAAATGAAAGGCGTAATTGAGTACATTCATGGCCATCGTTCCTAAAAAAAGGACGATGCTGTTCCGCACGAACACGCTCTTGCGAAGCAAAGTAATAATCCGTTTCATAGACAATGCAAACCCGCACCCCGGAGCGTGTTTTCAAATCAGGGATTAGCGCTCTTTCTTTTGCAATACCCAGTGCGTCAGCATATGAATCACCGAAAGCACGATGGCGCCGAGTACCGCCATCCAAAAACCGGAGACCGCAAAACCTTGCACGATTCCTCCGAGCAACCAGAGCAAAAAGCCGTTGATGATGAACGTGAAGATACCGAACGTCAAAAGATTGATTGGCAGTGTCAGGATAAGAAGGAGCGGCTTGACGGTGACACCGACCAATCCCCACAACAGCGCCAAGACCAGCGCCGTCCAGAAACTCGCGACGCTGATTCCCGGAACGATATACGGCAGAGCCAAGAAAGCCAGCGCGCTCACTAACCATCTCAATAAAAGCATAAAAAATCAGTTAACAAATAACAGTCAGCAATTAACAAACTTGATAATTCCAGTATATCATCCTGGTCAAATATTACCAGCGTACTTTGACGGGGTAAACAAAAACAATCACGATGTTCTACTGATGACTATTGTTCTGGCCGTTAATACTGCGACGGCGCAGAAGGGCGCGCGCGGTCTTGAGACAGATGACGATATCAAGCCACAGTGACCAGTTCTCGATATAGAAAACATCCAGACGGTATTCATCCTCGAATGCCAGATCGGAGCGTCCCGATACCTGCGCCATACCGGTGATGCCAGGCTTGATGGTCAGCAAACGGCGATGGTACTCAGCGTAGCGTTCCACTTCGCGTTCTTGGTGTGGTCGCGGTCCGACAAGACTCATATTTCCCCGGAGAACATTGAAAAACTGTGGCAACTCATCAAGCGAATAACGCTCGATGAAAGCCCCTATCTTCATCTTTCTCGGATCATCCTTGATCTTGTAGAGGACGCCTCCCTGACGGCTGTTACGTTCGGCAATCAAGCGCTTCTCAAACTCCAATGCTTCTTTCATCTCTGGATTCTCCTTGCTGATACAATATTTCCACTGCATATAGCGGAATTTATAGACAAAAAATTTCTGCCCATTCTCACCGATGCGCTCATTCTTGTAGACGATCGGTCCGGCTCTATCCTCAATCTTGATGAGGATGGCGATGATCAGCATCAACGGCGAAAACAAAACCGTCAGAAAGAAACCGGCGACAAGATCATAGATGCGCTTGAGCACCCTCCCCCAGCCGTCGAGCGGCGTATGCTGATATTCGATGAGCGGTTCACCGTTCCAAATCTGCATCGAGAAGCGCGACGTCTGCAAGGTCGTCGGGAAGTAGCGATAGGTGATGTTGTTGATCTGGCAATAATCGAAAAGCTTTGCCTGCTCATCATCGGTCAGGATCGGATCGCCCACAATCACTTCGTCGATACCACTCCGTTCTTTAATCTGCTTGATATGGGCGATACTGGCATCCTCGATCTGATCCACCACCCGGTACCCCAGCTGCTTGTCGTGAATCAGACTGCCGTAGAGTTTTTTCATCTTCCGGTTGCTGCCGATGAGAAGCACGCGGTGAACACCTATATCTTTGTGAACCAAAAGCCACTTCTGGATACGCTGGATAAGAGAACGTGCCACCACGACATAAAAAACTGCCAACGTCCAACCCACGAGAATGACAAAACGCGAAGAAAACCACTCACGGTTGAGAAACACCGCGATGATGAGCACGATCAAGCCGAAGGTGATGGCCTTGGTCACGCTGTAGGCCTCTTGCCAGAAGCGGCGCGTCGATCGCATCGCGTACAATCCCTCTATGGCGAGAATAAGGATAAAAAATGGCGCGACAACAAAAGCGAAGTTCAAATAATCGTCAAACGACAAGTTGAACACGCGGGAAACATAGGGCTCGAATGCCGGGAGACCGCGCAAAAAATAAGCCGTGGCGGCGGCCAAGACGATCATAGCGAAATCAACGGGAACCTGTATGGTACTGAAAAATATTTCTGAACGTTTCATACGACGAGCTTCTTAGCTGGTAGCTTATTAGCTTTTTAGCCCCTGAACACCATAAATGGTATTTACCCCAGGAGCTTGCTCTGGACACCAAAACAAGCCAAAACTTGTTTCGTTTCCGCGACAAGTCGCGGGGCATTCTCCCCTGTGTTCCCGTCACTCGCTCGGAAACGAAAGTACACTTTCGCTTCTCTCACTTCGTTAGGGAATAAACTTTTCCAAAAAAAATTTCCAATTCTTTTCCAAAACAGATCTATAAGCCGGATTCTGTCTCTCTCTTACGAAAGAGGATCATCATTTCTCTTGTCTTCCTGTTGCCAAGAAGATCCTTGCGACACCCCGCCACCGCCCTGCGGTGGAATTTCCAATTTCTAATTTTCAATTTCCAATCAAATCTCAATGCATCAATTTTCAAATGGATTCTTTGGAAAATTGAGTTATTGAAAATTCAATGAAAATTGAATATTGATCCTTGAACATTTCCATCGCAAGGCGATGGGGTACGGTCTTGCACTCAAGTAAGGATTTAGCCGTTTCACTTTCTCTATTGCTAGAGAACTCGCCCCGACATATCGTCGGGGCTCCCTCAGGCTTTCGCCTTCGGTCGTCTCTGCTCGCACCTCGTGGGTCGCCCCAGACGGGTATTACCCGCTACTTGCTGCCAACTTTGTCTGCTCTGAACACAAGAGCTTCTCTAGTGTCTCATTGTTCACGGCAGACAAAGTTGGCGAGTGTCCGGACTTTCCTCGCTCCGCCTCCGAAGAAACGGTCGCGCGCTGATCCGATCTGTTTTGGAAAAGAACGGGAAACCGACACATCGCGTGTCGCTCTGAGCAAAGCGAAGAGTCTCGTGGTAATATATCGGGATTCTTCGCTTTGCTCAGAATGACTTCTAAGCATATAATTATAGCACAAAAAAATAATTTTGGCAATCATTAATGGCTATTTATCCCTTAACCGAGCCTCAAATCGCTCTTTGGCGAGAGTTACGATACGATCAAAAACAGTATCCATCTCTTCGCTTGACAGTGTCCGATCATCCGCCCCAAAAGAGAGATGGAAAGCCAGACTTTTTTCTCCGCCCTGTTCGTAGACGTCAAACAACTCGCTCTGCTTGAGGAGCGGTGCCCCCGCCTCGCAGAGCACTGCCTCCGCTTCGGCAACCGTCACGCCTCGCCCGCCGGCAGACGGAAAGATGAGTGATATGTCGCGTATGGCAAGCGGGAATTTCGGGAGCGGTTCCATCGTCGGAGCCGACCCATACGATGAAGACAGATCTTTTACGGAAAAGATGGCGGCAACAACCCGTCGTTTCACTCCGAATTTCGAAAGAATGCGCGGAGAAATCTCTCCAACGGTACCGATGGCTGTTCCGTTCGAAACAATACGCGCCGAGCGGCTCGGGTGCCAGATACCTCCCTTCTCCGTTGTCGCTTCAAACGTACTGTTTTTCTGATGAACAACATCCAACAGTGACTCTATTTTCCCCTTGAGAGTGGAAAAAAGATCATCGCTTTTCACATCAGCCAATACCAGTGCCAACTGCTTTTCTTCACGTACGAACGTTTTTGTGTCACGCGCATACGCGCTTCCGAATTCAAAATACTGGAATGAATCAAG
>JAHFOM010000040.1 GCA_023261685.1 Candidatus Moraniibacteriota bacterium
AAAGATCATATTTTGGCACTCCTCCGAATGGCAAAAAACGAAGGAGTTGAAGAGCTCTACGTCCACGCCTTTATGGATGGTCGGGACTCGGCTCCCACCGCCGGTATCCAGCAGATCAAGGAATTGCTCCGTGAGATGCGCTTGGTCGGTATCGGAAAAGTTGCCAGCCTCTCGGGGAGGAATTTCTCTATGGATCGCAACAACAATTGGGATCGGGTAGAGAAGACCTACCGGATGCTGACCGCCGGAATCGGCGAAATGGCAGTCGATCCGCTCATCGCTCTCGAACAATCATACACCAAGGGCATCACGGATGAATATATCGAACCCACCCTCCTGACCGAAAAAGAAAAGCCCATCGCGCTGATAGAAAACGGGGATTCCGTGATTTTCTTCAACTTCCGAGAAGACCGCGCGCGCGAGCTGACCAAGGCATTTGTTTTACCTGATTTTGACGGCTTCGAACGGACACTGCTCGATATCCGCTTTGCCACACTGACGGAATATGAGCGTGACCTGCCGGCACGCGTCGCGTTTCCGCCGGAAGACATCCGCCACAGCCTCGGGGAAACACTCAGTCTCGCCGGCAAAAAACAGCTACGCATCGCCGAAACGGAAAAATACGCCCACGTCACCTATTTTTTCAACGGCGGAAAAGAAAAACCGTTTTCCGGAGAAGACCGGATGCTGATTCCATCGCCAAGCGCTTCCCACTTCGATGAAGTGCCTGAAATGAGCTCGCCGCAAATTACCGATTCCCTTCTTTCCATTCTCGAAAAAAACGAATACGACTTTATCCTCGTCAACTACGCCAATCCGGATATGGTAGCCCATACCGGCAACGAAAAAGCCTCCATCGAAGCGGTGGAAGCCACTGATAAAAGTCTCTCCATCCTCATTCCAGCCGTGTTCAAAGCCGGTGGCGCTTTGGTCATTACTGCTGATCATGGCAACGTGGAAGAACTGAAAAAAGTCAGCACCGGGGAAATAGACACGGAACATTCTACCAATCCGATACCGTTGTGGTACATCACCGCTGACAATCACCACGAAAAAACGGCGGAACAGATGATGCGGGAACAGAATGAAGTGAATGGACTGCTTTCTGACGTGGCACCGACCATTCTTGATATTATGGGTGTCGAAAAACCAGCCGAGATGAACGGCGCCAGTCTCCTATCCACCTTGAAATAACAATAGACAGTTAACAGCTAACAATCAACAGAGAGCAGTAAGCAGATAACGGTCAACAAAAAACAAAAGCAGCAAGTAACAGGCAACAAAAAAATAGCCTATTTTTCAATACACCTCCATTTTTTATTTTTCACTGTCAGCTGTTTGCCGTTAACTGTTATTTGTTAACTGCTCACTGACTATTGAATCACCCTGTCGACGATGCCGTACTGCTTTGCTTCCTCCGCCGACATAAAATAATCCCGCTCGGTATCTTTCTCGATTTTCGCCAGTTTCTGTCCGGTGTGCTTGACGAGTATCTGATTCAAGCGGTCCCGCGTCTTCAAAATATGGCGGGCGTGAATGTCGATGTCGGTGGCCTGCCCCTCTGTCCCACCGAGCACCTGATGAATCATCACTTCGCCATTGGGCAGGATCATCCGCTTGCCCTTTTTCCCGGATGCAAGAAGAAGCGCTGCCGCAGAGGCCGCCATCCCGACACAGATGGTCTGCACTTCCGGCTTCACATACTGTATCGTGTCATAGATGGCCAATGCCGCCGTCACCGAACCGCCGGGAGAATTGATGTACATCTTGATATCCTCTTTGGCATTCTCTGATTCGAGAAACAACAACTGGGCGATCACCGCGTTGGCGACGCCGTCATCAATCGGCGAACCGATAAAGATGATCCGGTCCTTGAGCAGACGCGAATAGATATCATAGGCGCGCTCGCCGAAACTCGTCTTCTCTACCACCATCGGGATCAGGTATTGATTCTTCATATGGCTAGCTTTTTAGCTGATTAGCTTGTAGCTTTTTAGCAAGAGCATTCTTTACAGTTTTTCCAAAAATTCAAAGACTTTTTCATTGAGCAGCTGACCGCGCACGCTAGCGTACAAACGCTCCATATCAATTTTTTTTTCGATGTCCTTGGTATCCTTGTACTGAGCGAGCGTCTTGTTCATCTCCGCTTCGACCGCTTCGTTTTCGACTGCCATTTCCTCTTCTTTGGCGAGCCTGTCGAGGATCATATGTGCCGAGAGACGCTTCTTTGCCTGAGGCAACCACTCTTTCTTCATCTCTTCCTCAGTCTTTTTCATCTGAACGAGGTACTCGGAAAAATCAAGCCCCATCGATCGAACCTGCATCTCGAATTCCCGCACCATACGCGAGAGTTCCTCCTCGATCAATATCTCCGGGTGCTCGATGGCTGAATGCTCCACCAAAACATCCAGGAGACGACCGCGCCGTTCCTCCTTGTTTTTGACTTTCTTCTCTTCCAGCAAACCTTCCCGCATGGTTTCCTTGAGATTTTCCAAGGACGTGAAATTGCCGAGACTCGTCGCAAACGCGTCATCGATCGCCGGCACTTCCCGCTCCTGTACGACTCCCATTTTCACCGCGAAAGTCGCCGGTTTTCCAGCGAGGTGCTTGACGTGATACTCGGCAGGAAATGTCAGTTCAAATGTCTTCTCATCACCTTCTTTCATCCCGAGGAGCTGTTCTTCAAATCCGGGAATAAAAACGCCCTTCCCCAGAGTAAGCGGATGTTTCTCACTCTTGCCATTCTCGATCAAGACGCCGTCTTGCAACACGGAAAAATCCACCAGTACGTTATCACCCATTCTCGCTTCCCGGTTGACAGTCACGAGCTTGGCTCGCATTTCAGTCAGTCGGTCCAGCTCCGCACTGATTTCCTCCTCAGCGACGACATCGGTTTTCTCCGCATATTCTTTGTTCACACCTTTCACGGCATCTTTCCACGGTTTGAGGATGACTTCCGGTAATACCGCGGTGACGACCGTGTATTCAAGCGGCTCATGCTCCGCCAGTTTCCCGAGCGTCACTTCCGGCTTGCCGATGGCATCTATCTCTTCCTGTTTGAGCGCCCGCGGGTACGAATGCTGTACCGCATGCTCCGCCGCCTCTACGAGAATAGCCGGCTTACCGAAACGCTTCTCGATAACATCACGGGGCGCTTTGCCCGGGCGAAATCCGGAAACTTTGACATCTTTAGCGAGGTGTTCTGCCGCGTGATGCAGCTCTTCTTTCCACTCCTCCCACGGAAGCGTCACTGTAATTTCTACTTGAGATTTTGGCAATTTTTTTACCGTACTATTCATAGCTTATTATCAAACAAAGTGAGTGAGGCGAAAGTTTACTTTCGTTTCCGAGCGAGTGCCGGTAACATCAGGTGAATACCTGTTATTTTCCAAATTTATCCGCGTACATCTTCAGTCCTTTCTTGACAGCCACGAGCGCTGCCGCCTTTTTCTTGAACCCCTTGACGATCACGACCTTGTTGTCAATCGACTTGTACGTCTCGAAAAAATGACGCATTTCTTTGAGCGTATGCTTGTTGATGTCGTCAAGATCAAGAATCTCATCGAAACGCGGGTCATCCTTCGGTACGGCGATAATCTTGTCATCACCGTCACCGCAGTCGATCATATTCATAATACCCACCGGACGCGCCTCCACGAGAATACCAGGTGAAAGCGGATACGTCGCGAGCAAAACCACATCAAGCGCGTCGCCATCATCCCAATAACTCTGCGGAACAAACCCATAGTCAAACGGATAGTCTTGCGACGTTTTCATCGCCCGATCAAGCTTGATGAGTCCGGTCTCCTTGTCGATCTCGTACTTATTCTTCGATCCCTTGGGACATTCGATGATGACGTTGATGACGTTCGGTACATCTTTGCCGGCTGAAATTTCATGCCAGAGGTTCATATGATTAAATTTTCAATTTATAATTTTCAATTTTCAAACAATGAAGTAATTTTTCAGTTTTGAAATTTGATCATTGGAAATTGTTTAGAAATTAGAAATTGGTAATGAGAAATTAAAGAATCGCTATTCCTTCTCCGCTTCCGCTGTTTCTAGATCAACTGCTTCCTCAGCTGGGACCTCTGCGACAACAGCCGGCTCTCCGCTCGTGACGTCGATCTTGAAGCCCGTCAACTTGGCAGCGAGGCGCACGTTCTGACCGCGCTTGCCGATAGCGAGCGAAAGCTGGTCCTGCGGCACGGTGACAAGTGCACGCTTTTCTTCAGGGAAAAGCTCCACTGAAAGTACTTTGGCAGGAGACAGGGCGGCGCTGATGAATTTAGCGGGATCTTCTTTCCATTCAATGATGTCAATCTTCTCTCCGCCCAACTCATCGATGATGGATTGAACCCGTGTTCCTTTTTGTCCGACACAAGAACCGATCGGGTCGACACCTTCTTCAGCGGAAAACACGGCAATCTTGGTCCGTGAGCCGGCTTCCCGAGCGATCGCCTTGATCTCGACGGTACCGGTAAATATTTCCGGCACTTCAAGTGAAAATAAATGACGCACCATCTCCGGATGCACACGCGACAAGAGGAGTCCCGGTCCCTTGGTATCTGATTCCACTCGTACCAAGAAAACCTTCAGATGCTGACCGACACGATAATTCTCTCCTTCGGTCTGTTCGGATGGAAAGAGGATGCCGACAGATTTTCCGAGGTCGACAAACACATTACGTCCCTCTACCCTTTGCACGATACCGCTGACGACCTGTCCTTCTTTTTCTTTGTACTCTTCAAACATCGTCTCACGCTCAGCCTCGCGGATACGCTGGATAATCACCTGTTTGGCGGTCTGTGCCGCAACTCGACCGAATTCATCGTGCGACTCAAGCGGCAACTCGATGGTTTCGCCGAGCTTGATACCCTTCTTCAGTTTCTTCGCCTCTGCAATCAGCATATCGCGCTCCGGATTGAAACGTGGTAATCGCTCCTCATCACCGTCGCTCGCGAGCGACGTGGCTTCGTCAATTTCTTTCACCTCTTTAACTTTTTTACTGTTGGCTGTTACCTGTTCGCTGCTGTCTGTCTCTTCAGTTTCTTCGACAAACTCGCGCGTCGTCTCATCAACGACTTCTTTGACGAGAAAAAAGCTCGCGTCCTTCGTCACTTCATCGAATGAGGCGCGAATGACCTGTCCGCGCTTGCCGTAGTCTTTCTTGTAGGCCGCAGCGAGCGCCGCTTCCACGACTTCGAGCACGCGTTCTTTGGAGATGCCTTTTTCCTCGGCGATCTGCATCACGGCACTGCCGAACTCGCCCAGCCTGCCGGACAAGCTTCCTTCTTCACTGCCGCTCTCTTCTACGACTACCTTTTTCTTTCCCATAATTATTCTCTAAAAATTAAAATACCTGACAGAAATATGCCCATGCTTGTGCCTATTATAATGAAAAAAGCCCGCTTCTAGCGAACTTCCATAGTCAGAGCATCAAACTTCATTTCCATTGTAGCTGATACCATCCATTTTGTCAATCACGCATACCCGCCTTTGGCAAGCCCTCTGCTCACTCTCGGTTTCTTGCCATATTTTCCCTTATATAAAGCTTTTCAGAAATCTTTTCTTCATTTCGAGGCTGTTTTAAGCCATTGCTATTGACTTTTTGGCGTTTTGGGTGTATAATAGGAGGTTACAGAATCAGGCAAGGTGCCTGCGACTGCAACACGGCTGGGCTTACCCGCCGTTCACCAACAGGCACCTTAACAATCAAGAGAGGAAAGAAATATCATGGCTGTACATCCTATAGCTATTTGGGAAGCTTTCAAGGGTCTCGCTGGTCTCTTTGGTGGCGAAACCACAACTGAAAAGCCCCTCCACCAACAAATGGCGGATATTCTGCCATCACTCAAGGATGAGGCGATACAAATTGCGTTGGACAACTGTCTCACGCAAGAGCAATTACGCAATATTGCTAAAGTTCGCGCGTCGTTAGAGCCACACCAACGTGCTCGCTGGCGCGAAACCATTGGCACACTGCAACTGACCGAGAAATTTCAAAAATTTCTTGCCTCAGAAAAAATAACTGACTACCGCGATAACCAGCAACAAGGAACGCAACCTAAAGGCAAGGGTAAGAACGACATCCTTAAAGAAGCTGTTCGTACCTATACTCGTCATGCTCACGACTACGAATTCACCGCTAAGGATCCGCGCGTCAAACATCTCGTCCTTATAACTAATCTGGTGGATGATGTTGAGGTTGGCAGTGACGAAGAAAAACGGCTTGCGTGGATTAAAGAACATTTGCTCACTGCCGGACTCATCAGGAAAAAAAGTGTGGCGCAAGAAGTGAAAGATGAGGCTGCTCAAAGCATCAAAGACATAACGAGCACCGTGTCTACTACACTCCACAATGCAGCCGCGCAACTGGCGCTTGGCACAACTGCCTACGAGACTATTGAGGCAATCGGTGATGAAAAAGCCCGGGCTACAGCTCTCGCTCAAGCAATCACGGACAAGTATGTTGCCGAAGTCAAAAAACTGAAAGACCTGCGAGCACAACGCTACGTCCAGAAACAAGTCACTATTTGTGGCTTTCCTATGGGTTGGGCAAGTATTGGTGGCATAGCCGCCATCCTCCTCTTAATCGCCACATTGATATAGTGGCTCACGAAAAAGGAATCTCAACAATGACTACAAACTGGAGTGGTATCCTTGGAAAAGGATGGACAAAAGGCCAAGTGGGACTGGAGCACATCAACCAAATCTACATCCACGCTTTCAAGTGGTTGTTGATCGGCACCGCCATCGCGATTGCGTTCGGCATAGTGTTGAACAACATCGGGTGGAAAGAAGGAAACTTCGTCCTTGCGCTGATTTTTCTCGTCGCATCGACTTTCTACTCTTTTTATCCGGGCGCTCTCATCTGGGTGTTCGGTATTGGAAGCATCAACGGACTACCAAAGGACTGGAGTCTCAACAAGCTCATCAAAGAGCAGACGCTCCCGGACCTAAACCTCTCTGAAATGATTTCAAAGGGTTTGGCCGAGATCAAAAAAAGTGTCCAAATCGCAGCTCACGTCACCCTTTTCACCCAAATGTTTTTTGTGGTGCTAGGGACATGGGAGCTCCAAAACTCACGCGTCGTCATCCCCATCCTGGTCGTACTGGCGAGCATAGGACTCTGTAGCTATCTCTTCAGTAGCACGGCTATATGGTATAAACGAGCCGCATGGGGAATTATGCTCACCTCGCTCGTCGTACTCCTCTATAACGGTTACGTCTACATGCACCCGCAAGACGCCGTGCTCGAGGATGTATCCTCGGCACTGCAAAAGAATGAGGATGCCAAAAAGCAGGCTGTTCTCTCAGCACTTCTGAAAAAAGCCTCAGCCGGTACCGCTCTGACACCGGAAGAGGAAAGTTTCCTCAAGCAAATGCGTGAGGAAGCCGAAAACAGAAGTGTAGTAGGGGCAGTCAAAAACCTCTTCTACTCCAAGACATTCGACCTAGAGATCT
>JAHFOM010000041.1 GCA_023261685.1 Candidatus Moraniibacteriota bacterium
TTAACCTGTGGGAATATGGAAATTCCCCTCCCGAATGAGTGGAACAGTTTACAGAGAACTGAAAGTAAAAACTTGGACAGTAAGGGATGCTACATGGACAGCCATGGTTGCCTTTGTGCCAAAAAAGATGGTCAGGGCAATAATGTGCTACTAAGTGTTCTTGTTACTACCCCTCCGAGTGGCACTACTCTGCAAAGTCTCGTACCTTATGGGGCGTCAGGCGTAGATAAGTCGGATTTTCTTGGTAATCAAGCAATGAGGTTTGTTGCCACGGGTAAGAACAAAGTAGGGAACTTAAATTTCTTTAAGGACAAACAACTCTATAGCTTTAGCTTATCCGCGGCTGGTAGTACCTTTGAGACACTTTGGCCGGATTTCTTGTCCAGAGCATCAGAAATCAAGTTTCGGTAATCTCTGCAAATTCTGAAAACAGGTTCTAACACCGTCTAGTAAGCGGAGCATAGAGAAGAGCGCCCCCTTTTAGGTGCGCTTTTTTTGAGAGAAATGTAATATAGAGACAAAGGGCAATAAAAGGTACCTGACCCCTTTTCTGCCTCGGACAATCTCAGCCACGTCGCGCTGCCTCAATAGCGGCGACATCGATTTTTCCCATGGTCATCATCGCTTCGAAAGCACGTTTTGCTTCAGCACCACCAGCTGCCAGTGCGTCAGTCAGGGTGCGCGGCGTAATTTGCCAGGATATTCCCCAGCGGTCCTTGCACCAACCACACTCACTTTCCTCACCGCCATTCCCGACGATCGCGTTCCAATAACGATCCGTTTCTTCCTGATCGTCCGTTGCAATCTGAAAGGAAAATGACTCACTTTGTTTAAATGCTGGGCCACCATTCAGGCCGATACAAGGAATTCCGCAGACAGTGAACTCCACCGTTAACACATCGCCTTCCTTGCCGCTCGGAAAATCGCTGGGCGCATGAAAGACAGCAGTTACTTTACTATCGGGAAAAGTAGCGGCATAAAAGTTCGCTGCGTTTTCCGCATCCTTATCAAACCAGAGGCAAATTGTATTCTTTTGGGTCATATTTGTATGTGCTGTCATTATACCAAATCTCCTCGTATCGGGAAAATTTGGTATAATAACTCTATTCATATGAACATTTCAAGGACAAAACTCGTTATTCTCTTTCTCATTTCTGGGTTTGCCTTGCTTTTTATTACTACCACGCTTTTGGGGTCAACAGGCCCTCGAGGATTCCCTAAGCACCCAGACTCTTTCCTAGGAACGGCGTCACCAATAGCCTGGAAGAGCACTGCCTCCACAATTATATCACCTATAAAAATTTTTTTAATAGGGCCTTTGTTACTTTCCACTGATTTTTTGCGGAATGATCCGCCACCCCCATTTATTGGTATCTATCTCATTTTCTATTGGACGATTCTTGCCTCAATTATTCATTATCTCCTCGGTAAATTGAAACACTCTTAACTCATTATTCTTGTTGATACAATAACTGTATGAGAAGTCAGCGCGTTATTTGCTCAAGATTTCTTCGAGTTGATTGAGTGCCATAGTATAGCCTTCTTGCATACCCATCGAAAGAATTTTCTCGAGGTCTTCCTTGGAGGGGAGGACAATAGTGGAGATGATTTTTGTGCCACCAGCTTCTTCAAGAAATTCTGTCTTCCAATGCATGCTCGGCATCGCATCATTTTTCTTGCCTTCATCATCACAGAAATAATCATCGCCCGAAAACCGTACTTCGGGTTGAATATCAGAATAACTCACAAAGCACCACTCTTTTTCACTGTTCGGTCCGGACATGTAGTAGTGCCAGTGGCCTCCCTCACGAAAATCGTGAGTCTTCGTAACGGCCTTCCATGGGAGGGGTGCCCACCACTGCTCCAGTAGTTCACTTTGGGTATGGGCTGCCCACACTTTGGCACGAGGCGCATCAAAATGGCGCTCGATGGTAAGGGTGGCCTTGGTCTCGTCTGGGGTAAAAATGGCTTTGTGCATATTTTTTGAATTACATTTATTACATTTTATGAAGCAATTGATCGAGTTGGTTATAGCGACAGGCAAGAATTTCTTGGTATCGTTCGAGATGCTTTTGACTCAGGCGTATGGTTTCCGTATTTGCGCTCACGATCTGTTCTCGCCCGCTTTTTCGTTTCTTGATAAGTCGTGCTTTTTCGAGAACGTGTATATGTTTGGCTATCCCAGCAAAGGTAAGCGCATAGTGCGCGGCTAGCGTTTTGATGGGCTGGTCTTCATGAGCGACACGTCTCAAAATATCTCTGCGAGTGATATCGGAGAGAGAGTGAAATATGAGATCGAGTTGCATTGATTGTTCAACCATATGGTTGAATATTAGTACACATACATATACGTGTCAAGTGGTGATATACTTACATACAAATGAACTCTACGCGTATGGGTCAGTTCAAAAAAGAAACAGTTCGCCCAGTTCATCACACGATTGCCGGTGGTGTCGTGCACGCAGTGCCGGCGGATTGGCGGAAAGCGCTTGCGGACACACCTTCGGCGTACGCTCTCTGGGAGGATATTACGCCGCTCGCACGCAATGAATGGATCTGCTGGATTCTCGATGCTAAAAAACCAGAGACGAGAGAGCGTCGGATTGAGGTGGGCCTTTCGAAACTTACATCGGGAATGCGTCGGCCTTGTTGCTGGGCTGGCTGCTCCCATCGCTCGTGACTCTCTTATTCTTTCTCAACAGTCATCAAACAGGTTCTAACATCGTCCAGTAAGCGGAGCAACTAAAAACAAGGCTTTTTACAGCCTTGTTTTTCTGTTTCTCACTGGATGGCTACACATTGTTTCGGTTTAATATATAATGAAGCTATACGTGAGCAGAGCTCTATAAAAAGCTGAACAAAGAAATATACCACGGGAACATTTTTGCATTCTTCGAAAACAGCTTGATTCGTTACGGACATTGTTTTTGAGAGTCGGCAATGCTTTAATCTTACAGAAAAGCATATGATAACATCACGGAGGATACTCTTTGTCATAGCGGGGTTATGTATTATTATGGGGGGAGCGTGGTATAGCACAAGCCTCAAAGAAATAAAGATTCCAAGCATACCCAAAAAAACCTGTCTGGAACACAATAAAGAGAAGCATATACAAAAGCCACAAGTAGAATTGGAGCACCTCAAACGCGCGTACTTCGCTGGCGGGTGTTTCTGGTGCACTGAGAGTGATTTTCAGAAGGCGCCCGGTGTGCTGGAGGTTGTTTCGGGTTATGCTGGCGGCAATGTCATCAATCCGACCTATAGCGACGTCACGAGCGAGAAGAGCGGCCACAGGGAATCAGTGGAAATCTATTATGATGATAACATCACGACCTACGAAAATCTCGTGCGTTACTATCTGATGCACATTGATCCGACGGATAGTGGGGGACAATTCTACGATCGTGGAGAGAGCTATCAGGCAGTGATATTCTATGGTACCGAAGAAGAGCGTATCATAGCTGGGCGGGCCATACAGGAGCTGAATGAGGCAAAAATATTTGATAAGCCGGTAGCCGTCAACGTGTTGCCATACAAAAATTTTTATACCGCGGAAGCATACCATCAGAATTACGCGGAGGAAAATACGATCAAGTATTGCGCGTATCGGGAGTCGAGTGGGCGAGATGCTTTCTTGCATCGATACTATGGTGACAGGAGTTGGGAAGAGCTGATAGGGAGTGAGACTGTATCACGATCCGAAACGATACTTCACTCGGGGGAGGGTGATGAGGCTATTGCTGAACCGCTTGATTTCTCGCGCTTTGTAAAACCAAGCCCTGAAGAGCTCAAAGCCAGACTTACTGATGTCGAATATGCTGTCACCCAGAAGAATGGTACGGAGCAACCATTCAGCAACGCGTATAATGACAATCACCGTGCGGGCATCTATGTGGATATCGTGAGTGGTGAGCCGTTATTTTCATCGGATGACAAGTATGAGAGTGGGACGGGTTGGCCGAGTTTCGTACGGCCTATCGATCCTCGTTTTGTGGTCGAAAAAATCGACAAAGGATTTTTCGGTGATCGTACTGAGATACGCAGTCGGTATGGGGATAACCATCTGGGACACGTTTTTGCCGATGGACCGGCGGAGCGTGGTGGACGGCGCTACTGTATGAATTCATCCGCGCTCCGCTTTATTCCGCGGGAAACCATGGCGCAGGCGGGGTATGGAGAGTTTTTGTCGCATATGAGTAGTGAATGAATAACGCCGTGCATCTATGAAGACATTTCAGGCAGTTTTGAAAATAAGCGGTATTCCGGTCGTGCTGGCATCGTTGTGCTGTCTTTCTCCTGTAGTGCTCGTGCTTCTCGGCATATCCACGGTCAGCTTTGCTTCATCAGTAGCTGATATTTTGTACGGTGACTACAAATGGGTATTTCGTGTGGTCGGACTTCTGGCGCTCCTCGGATCTCTCGCGAGCTATCTTTACAGACAGAAAGATATCTGCACGCTTGATGATGTCAAACGACGTCGACAGGAGATAATCAATTACATAGCGCTCACGGTTGTCGTAGGCGTGCTCGGATATATTTTCTTCTTATACGTCATTGTGCATTATCTCGGTGTCTGGCTGTTGATTTGGAAATAGCCACTCTTAATTTTTCAGAAATTTTTTAGTTTCAGATACTGTGCGTGTACTCAAATGTGCGTGTACTCAGTGGAATGGATATGGAGCGAGTGGGGATAAACAATAATAGTCATAGTATGTTTTTTCCGAAAAAAAACTATCAGCCCGGACTTTCTCCCAAAAGGATAGAGGCGTTTAGCGACGGCGTTTTCACGGTGGCTATTACGCTGCTTGTTTTGGGTATCGCTCTGCCCGTGCTTACGCCCGTGGAGGTAAGTGAAGGAAAATTACTCCCGGCTCTGATAGCATTGTGGCCGAAGTTTTTGGTGTATGCGGTCAGCTATTTCATTATCGGAATTTTTTGGTCCGCTCACCATATTATGTTTCACTATATCCATCGTTCTGATCGCGTGCTTTTGTGGCTCAATCTGGTTTTCCTCCTGATGATTTCATTTCTCCCGTTTCCGGTGGCTCTGATCGGGCAGTACCGTCAGGATATGACGGCAATTATTCTTTATGGGAGTACGCTCTTTCTTGCCGGACTGTTTTTTGCTCTCATCTGGCTGTACGCAACTCGTGGACATCGTCTGGTCGCGAAGGATCTTGATCCAAGGATCATCACGTTGGGGATGAAAATGATCCTCCTTGCCCCGATTGCTTATGGGATAGCCCTGCTCCTTGCTCTCGTTAATCCGCTGTATAGCTTGGTGCTGTACGTACTTGTGCCGATTTTCTATCTGTTGCCGAGCCCCGTTGACGAACTGGTTCACGCCGCTTCTTTGAAAGAGAATAGATAGAGATATCTGCGGTTGGATCAGACGACACATCATTCGCCATATTTGTTCGCATTGAGTCAGGCTGATGGAACCGCATTTTTGGAGAGCAATGAAGGGCCCTGTTGTTGGCGCGTTTTGCGAAAAAAAACAACATAACAGAAAGACAGCTACCGGTGGCGTGTCTTTCTTTTTTCCAGCGAAAGAAACACCACGGAAGCTGTTCCGAAGAGAAAGGCAAAAATAAGTATTAAGGAAGCAATTGAAGCAAGGCTTTGGTCGAGGATATTTTGTGCGATAAGGAGAATACCGATACCATAGATGCCTTCTGCAATGAGCATCGCTAGTATAAAACGACGAAAAGAATAGCGCATGGTTCCAAGAACGTAGCCCGGAATTTCCGAAGGGACAGCCAGACAAAAAAGAAGGATAATCCAGAAATTGGTTTTTTGGGAAATAAACTGCTCATAATGATTCAGCTTCTCGTGGGTTATGAAAACAGTGATATTTGGACGGGCAAAACGCAGACCGATCCAGTAGGCAAGTACTGACCCCATCAGCCAGCCAGTCAAAAGGAGGAGGAACGTGAGAGGCGCTCCCCATGCCAGTAATGCGGATGGGACGAGGGGGACGGTGGAAGCGAATGCCAGAATGGCGGAAAATGCTGAGAGAAGAAGAAAGACAAGCGCTCCCAGCAAGGGTTGGGAATTCATCAGCTCTTCCGTCCAAAAGATCAGTGTGTAAAAAAAATCTTTGAAAGGAGCAATATTGAATGCCAAGACAAAAAGTCCTACAACAACAAAGAAGAGGATTATTTTGAGTATTTTGCTTGGAATAAAGGATATTTTTTGCATAGGGTACAAGAAGGAGTCTTTCTTAGTATAGCAAAAAGAAGGACTCTCCACTATAAAATCGACGTGCCCTTGACGAAAAAAACAAAGAGGAGTATTTTTCATACTGTGTTTGAGGAGGTTTGCTTGTTGTTGAAAGGTTGCTTTCGACAAAGGGCGTATTTTTTTGAACGTCAAGGCAATTTTCTCATCTGCTTCAATGATGAGAAATATGTCGCACTCTTGCAGAAAAGAGTTTCTGTCGGAGTATGTATCAGTTCTTTCCAACAAAGGGGATAGTTAGAATGCCGTTGCTTATTGGTAGTGAGAATCACGGGGATACGCTGCAAAAAGTGCTTGTCCCGACTTTTTCTATGGGCCATAATCCGATCGGGCTGGTGGGGATGTCAGAGGTAGACAGACTCATTGAGAAAGGGATTTTGGTTGAGTGTGATGGAAAAAAGATATATGCATTGAAGGGACGCGCCCTTGGATTCATCTGTGCCGACCCATCATTACAGGAACACAAAATACGAATCTTGAATCGCGAAGGGCCTCTCTCGATTTGGTCGCAATCCGCGTGCGGTCTGCGCTTTGATCCGTACGGACCGTTTCAGAAAGGAGCAGAGAATGAAATACAGGAAATTATAAAATTTCTTGATGGGGCGGGAAGCCACCATTTCAAGCTTCGGGCAGCGGTTTTCGGAGCTCACGCTCCTTGCGGTATGGTACTCGGGATGAGTTTGGAGGATATCTGCCGAACGGTAGCTTCCGGCGCCCAGTATTTCAAGACAAGAACCGGTCTTGATATAGTTATTCCGACTATTTTCATCAATGCCGAGGTGCGTATCTCTCCACATCTCCCTCCGCAACAGATTCTGTTGTGGATGTATATCAACAAAGAGGCCGTTCTCTAAGTGTTTGGAGACAGGTGGCGCAACGCGTCACCTGTCTCTCTTTCTTTTTATCATCCGCTGATTCATAACGTATGACCACGCATACATTTGTCGATACGCTGAAAAAAAATTGGCAATCGGGATTGACTGTCGCCCTGATCTCGGTGCCGCTTTCCATCGCGCTGTCTATCGCCTCCGGTGCCGGACCATTGCCGGGCATCATCACCGGTATCTGGGCGACGCTCATCGCCAGCCTTTTCGGAGGAAACAACTACAATATCATCGGTGCCGCCGGCGCTTTGACGACACTTCTTTTTGCCGCGACAATTTCCGC
>JAHFOM010000042.1 GCA_023261685.1 Candidatus Moraniibacteriota bacterium
TTCACAATGACCGTTTCGCGCTGTCGCTTCTGGCGACTATTCTCGGCGGCGGGATGTCGAGTCGGTTGTTTATGGAAGTGCGTGAGCGCAGGGGATTGGCATACAGCGTGCATACGGGTGTCGATACCTATCACGACGCCGGGTATCTGGCGACGCAGTGCGGAGTGGAGCACGAAAATCTGGAAAAAACCATTGATGTGATTCTTTCGGAGTATAAAAAGATAGCGATGGAACCGGTGAGTGCGGAAGAGCTTATGAAAGCCAAAGAGTATGTCAAAGGTCATTTCGCGCTCGGGATGGAAGGATCGGATGATGTCGCGGGGTATCTCGTGACCCAAGAAACCGTGCGCCATCAGATTATGCTTCCCAAGGAACGAAACAAGATGATTGACCGCGTGACGTCCGCGGATATTCTGCGTGTCGCAGAGGATATTTTCGTCAACAAAAAATTGAATATGGCGATTATCGGGCCGCATACGAATGACAAGAAGTTGGCTCAGCTATTCACTTTCTAACGTCTCTCCTTGTATGTCAGATGATCGCGTCGTTACAGGAACAAAAATAGCTTTCCGGCTGATGCTGCTGATCGCCGGAGTGTATTTTTTGTACCTGATTCGCGATGTGGTGCTCCTGGTCTTGTTTGCAATTTTGACCGCGGCGGCATTGGCGCCGGCTATCACCAAGCTGCGGAAATGGCGCCTGTCGCGTACGGCATCCGTCGTCATCGTGTATGCGGTCGTGTTTTTTGGCGGGGTGGCACTCCTTGCGATTTTTCTGCCGCTTTTCTTTGCCGAAGTAAAAAAGTTTTTAGAAGACTGGCCGAGATACTCTCTGCATCTGGACGCGTTTCTCACCAGTCTTCAAAATTATCTCGGTACGTTTGGCATTGATTTTCAGAAAGAGCAATTTTTTCAAGGTATCGAAGAGAGTATCACTGGCGGGGTTCCGGGCATATTTTCCACGACCGTTGGACTGTTTCAGGGCTTCATCTATCTGATCGGATTTTTTTTCTTGGCGTTGTACCTTTCTCTCGAGGAGAAGGGTATTGAGAAATTTTTTCTGCTTTTGACACCGGATGACTATCATACACAGGCCCTGTCGGTCGCGTCGCGGATGCAGGGCAAGGTGAGCCAGTGGCTGTTCGGTCAGGCGCTGTTGATGCTTATCGCGTTCGGGGTATACTTCATCGGACTGACCTTGCTCGGCGTACCATATGCTTTGGCGATCGCATTTTTCGGAGGCTTGATGGAGATTTTACCATATATCGGACCGGTACTCGCGGCTATTCCGGCAATAGTGGCCGGTTTGCTGGTATCTCCGGTTCTCGGTGCTTCCGCCGTAATTTTTTATGTTATCGCGCATCAGATTGAAGCGCATATCGTCGCGCCTCAAGTGATGAAACATTCCGCCGGGCTGAATCCGGTCGCTCTTATCGTGGCGATCCTCATTGGTCTCGAGCTCGGCGGTCCGCTCGGTATCATCCTCGCCGTGCCGGTGACGATGATGCTCTCGGTCTTCGTGGATGATCTTCTTGAAAAAAGGAATGCCTGATTTTTTAAGAAAACACAAAACCCAATACACAAAAACCAAACAAAACACAAAACATAAAATTTAGTACAAAAGATCGTGTTTTGGAAAGTTTGATAACTGTGTTTTGTTTGGTCTTTGTGGTTTGATAAGTGTGTTTTTATGAAAAGTGCTGAAGTACAAAACGGGACACTGTATATCGTCGCGACGCCGATCGGCAATCTTGCTGATATCACATTACGCGCGCTGGAAATATTGAAAACGGCGGATGCGATTTTGTGCGAGGATACGCGGGTCACCGGAAAACTCTTGGCGCGCTACGAAATACAGAAGCCGCTCCTTTCCTGTCACGAACACACGGATGAGCGCAGGCTGGGAGCCATCATCGCGCGTCTCAAAAACGGAGAGAGTCTCGCGTATGTCACGGATGCCGGTACGCCGGGATTGTCCGATCCGGGCAATCGGCTGGTGGAGATGGCACTTGTGGGAGGAGTATCGGTGGTACCGATTCCGGGCGCGTCCGCGCTCGGGGCGATTGTTTCGGTCGCTGGTATCGATATGCGCGAATTCGTGTTCAAAGGATTTCCGCCGCACAAAAAGGGCCGGCAGACTTTTTTTCAGGCGGTGACTGAGAGTGCGATACCGGTCGTCTACTATGAATCGCCGCACCGAGTGATCAAGAACCTCACGCTCTTGGCGGAGCTGGCGCCGGAGACGAATGTGATCATCGGTCGTGAATTGACGAAAGTATTTGAAGAAGTGGTCCGGGGCAGTGTCGCTGACGGACTTGCATACTTCACGGAGCATCCGGACAAGGTGAAAGGGGAATTTGTGATTATTGTTTATCCGGTGAAAGTATCCGCTTGAAGCGAATACCTTGTCCTACAAGGATTGCATAGGGCGTATACTGAAGGGAAAAAGAAGAGGAATAAGGAATGTACCCGGTGTAATCCCGCTTTGCGGGTGCTCACAGAATGAACAATTACACGGGGTGAAGAATTGAGAATACGGAATAAAAAGTTGAAAACCCACTGGCGCGATGCGCGAGCGGGTTTTTTGTTTTCTCTGCCCCTATAAGAAGAGGTAGAGAATCGCAAGGGAAGTGAAAAATATTCCTACCCCCACCTTCATGGCGAGATGGCACCGTCTCGCTTCTTTGCTACGAAGCTTTCGGCTTCGTCCTTCTGGGGTGATGCTCCCCGCCAGCCGGTACGGGTTTGTGCCGATGGTAAAATCATCCATTTCTCCCATCTTTCTTGCTCTCCTCTCCTTTCGATAGTTGATCATTTATCAACAGTTTATTATACACCCAAAATGCTAAAAAGTCAATAGCAGAATGGGAGGGGGTCGGACACGTTGCTTTTTAGGCTTTTTAGCCGTATAGTAGAGCAAAAGCCCCCCGTAGTATCCAGATAACAATTCCAACGACTATGAGTCCTAAGGAAAAGCGCAAGCATACGGCTATTCCGGAGAGAGGCGGCCGTTTTCTTCCGAGTCCGCTTTGAGAGTATCTTTTATTGTACACCTTAGCCTCCTTGATTTGAATTGGCAATGAACCACAGCATAGCACCCTAGATCCTACACTATACATCTCATTCTATCAACCCTTTCGTATGAAAAGCACTGAGCGGAAGCATTTGTATATCACCACCACCTTGCCGTATGTGAATGGGAGACCCCATATCGGGTATGCCTTGGAAGCAGTAGAGGCGGATGTGATCGCGCGAATGGCTCGTTTGCGAGGCGATGAGGTTATTTTCAACATCGGAACCGATGAGCATGGAGCGAAGATTTACGAGAAGGCCCAAGAACTCGGTATGACTCCGCAGGCATACTGCGATGAAATGACTCTCCACTTCCGGGCGCTCAAGGACGTCCTTGATATCAGTTTCACGCACTTCATCCGGACGACGGATGCGAGTCATATTGGCGCGGCAGAGGAATTCTGGAAGCGTTGCGAAGCCAATGGCGATATCTACAAGAAGAGCTACGAAATGAAGTACTGCATCGGGTGCGAGCTCGAGAAGACAGATTCGGATCTGGTGGATGGACGGTGCCCGGATCATCCCAATCGCGCACTGGAGATACGGGAAGAAGAGAATTATTTTTTCCGCTTTTCCAAATATCAGGAGCCGTTGCTTGCGTTGTATCGGACACGTCCGGATTTTGTCGTGCCGGCGAAACGAATGAATGAAATACGGGCTTTCGTGGAACGGGGGTTGCAGGATTTCAGTGTTTCCCGTTTGATGAAAAAAATGCCATGGGGAATTCCCGTGCCCGATGATGCGGCGCACGTGATGTATGTCTGGTTTGACGCGCTCGTCAATTATATTTCGACACTGGGTTGGCCAGCCAATCAGGAAAATTTTGAAAAGTTTTGGCCGGGCGTTCAGATCGCGGGCAAAGACAACCTGCGCCAGCAGTCGGCGATGTGGCAGGCGATGCTTTTGTCCGCCGGACTCAAGCCTTCACGGCAGATCCTTATTCATGGGCAGATTACGAGCGCCGGACAAAAGATGTCCAAGTCACTGGGCAACGTTATCTCGCCGGAAGATCTCGTCGAAAAACTGGGTCGGGATGGGGCGCGGTATATTCTGCTCTCGGTCGCTCCATTCGGTGAAGATGCGGACTTGACGATGGAGAGGATGATAGAGAAATACAATGCCGATCTGGCGAATGGTTTGGGCAATCTCGTGTCGCGCGTGCTGAAGCTCTCGGAGAGCCTTGGAACAGTCAACAGTCAACAGTCAACAGTCAACAGAGAAATTCCCGAAGAGTTGATTGGACTGATCGAACAGTATCAATTTTCCGAGGCGTTGCAATATATCTGGAAAAAAATCTCGGAGGCGAACAAATATATGGACGAGACGAAACCGTGGGTACTGGTGAAAGAAGATCAGGCGCAATTTGAGACAGTGATGCAAAAACTCCTGATTGATATCAAGGACATCGCTTCAGATTTGCAGCCGTTTTTGCCCGAGACTTCGGAGAATATCCTCCAAGCCCTCGCGGATGGAAAAACCGCACCGCTCTTCCAGAGAATCTAAAATATGTATGGGAGTAGTGTGGAGTATGTAATGAGAGCCGGCAATTCAGATACGTGATACAGAACCTATGCTCGATATTCATACGCACCTTTTCTGGGACAGGTACGACGCCGATCGCGATGCCGTCATTCGGCGCGCGCGGGAGGCGGGAGTACGGCGGATGATCTCTGTCGGCACGTCTCCGGAGGATAATCCGCAGGCGATCGCACTCGCGAAGCGGTATGATGATATATATGCGAGTGTCGGACTGCACCCGCACTTCTTCAATCAATTAACAGATAACAAGAAACAGTTAACAATGGAGATTGAGGAATTGAAGAGGTTAGCGGAACAGAAGAAAGTTGTAGCAATCGGGGAGTGCGGGCTGGACTACTATAATCAGCAGCCAGTAGTCAGCAGTCAACAAAAAACAATCAGCGATGAGCAGAAGATGTGCCAAAAAGAAGGATTTTTGGCACAGATTGCCTTGGCGCAAGAGTTAGGGCTACCGCTTATCATCCACACTCGTCCATCTTTTGGGAATATGGATGCCTACGAAGATATGTACGCCGTCTTGACCAGTCATTGTCATTCTGAGCGAGGCGAAGAATCTCGTAATAATACGTTCGGTGATGTAAAAGACGGGATTTCTCGACAAGCTCGGAATGACGTGAACTGTATTCTCCACTGTTATCAGGGCGATACCGAGGTGACCAAAAAGTTCATGGAACTCCCTCATATTTATTTTTCTTTTTCCGGAAGTATCACCTATCCGGTGAAAAAGTCGCTCATCGACACCAAAGACGATAGCGCCGAAGTGGTACAACTCGTTCCACTGGAGCGGTTGTTCATTGAAACTGACTGCCCCTTTCTCGCGCCGCAAGAGAAACGCGGGACTCGCAATGAACCGGCGTATGTTGCTCTTACGGCTCAAGAAATCTGTCGCTTGAAGGGGTGTTCTTTGCCGGAGCTAGAGGAACGCCTGAGTGACAATTGGCAAAAAGTGTTTGGAACGAATACCAGCCGGTGAGTGAAGGGATTGCGGGGTCTGGCGCGCGCATTTTTTCGGAAAAAAGCAAGAAAAAAAAGGGTGTTGTTGACGCAGTCCCTTAAAACTGCGGTGAGAGGAATATGATGGCTTGATGCGCGAGAAAGATTCTTCTACGCGGCTTTCTTTCCCTGCTTGTGGACAGGATGGATATTCTGCGGAGGGAGGATGATGCGGGGATTCTCATTATCTCGGTAGTGATGAATCCCATCAAAACCATAGAGTAAATCGGTTTTGAGAGGATTGTTGCAGTCTCTTTGCAGTTGCTTTGACATATGCTTGATGCGCTCCACCTGATTTTTTGCGTATGAATGATCGCTGCGTTTTTTATAACGAGCAATACAGGATTTAAGCGAAGTGTCGACAAAGACGGAGATAATTTTTCCCGCAAGATGGGAACTTCTGATATACTGCACGATGCTTCGTCGCGAATTTCCGCTTATGTTGGTAGCGTCAAAGATGACAGTGTGACCTTCTGCGAGTGTGCTTACTATGAGTTTTCGCGCCTCATGAAAAATACTTTTCGCTGTTCTACTGTGTCGCGATTTCTCGTTCTTACACTTTTTTCGTAGGACGTTGGACGCGATGATAACCGTATGCCCCGTCATCTTATTTTTGAGTTTTTCCGCGAGAGAACTCTTTCCGGAATCAGGCAAACCGACCATAATATAGACTGAGGGTTTGTTTGCTGAGCGAATAGCTTGCGCATGGATAGTTGGCGACATAGTTGCCCTCCTTTTGGTTTATGTGATGGAGCATGGCCCCGTTTTTCTTCAAAAGAGCTCGAATGTTGTAAAAGAACCCCTGTTCCTTTGGTGTTTAAGAGTATTCAATCGTACAAGTGAAAAAAAAGCAAGGGGGGAGGCATTTTCATTGGAAGGTGGGTGATGTGAGAGAGCCCTTCGGATTTTTGTGATTTCATTGACGTTTTTGTCCCTGATTGATACACTGGAGACGTTTTTATTGAATGAAAACGTTCTCTGACGTTTTTTTGTTATCATCCGGATTACACAGATTACGCTATGGAAGTTTCTATCGTCGCTGAAAAGTTATTCGGTATCGGGAGTTTTCCCGTCACGAACGCTCTGCTGATCGGTTTTCTGGTGAGCGTTTTTTTGATGACGGTAATGCGTATCGCGGGGCGGAAGTTGGAGATTGTTCCTCGCGGGCTTCAGAACATCGTCGAAATCATTTTTGAGGGATTGCTTGCTTTTATGGAAAGCGTCCTCGAAGACAAGCGTTCTGCCCGGAAGTTTTTTCCACTGATAGCGACTATCTTTCTCTTCGTGCTGTTTTCCAACTGGGTGGGACTGTTGCCGGGAGCGGGGACGATCGGACTTGTTCACACGGAAAACGGCCATGCTACTATCATCCCGTTTCTCCGCAGTACCTCCGCCGATCTCAATTTTACCATCGCCCTTTCACTCATCGTGGTGTTTACCATCCAGTGGACGGGTATCGCGACGCTCGGTATTATGAAGTACGGAGGAAAATTTTTTATCAATCCTTTCCAGAAGCCATACTTTATCGGAACAATGATGGGCTTACTTGAGCTGATGAGCGAGTTTGTGAAGATTCTTTCTTTTTCTTTCCGTCTGTTCGGGAACGTGTTTGCGGGAGAAGT
>JAHFOM010000043.1 GCA_023261685.1 Candidatus Moraniibacteriota bacterium
GCGCGGACTGACGACCCGTCGAGCGGCAGACACCCTCATTTCCGCCGGATCCGTCTTGATCAATGGTCAAAAAGCCAAGCTGGGAGATCGGGTGATGAGCGCGGACGATCGGGTGGAGATTATCAAGAACAACAAGCAGAAGAAAAAAGAACATACCTACGTCGCCTATTACAAGCCGCGCGGTGTCATCACGCATTCGCCGCAATTGGGAGAGGCGTCCATTCAGGATATATCGGGTTTTACGGGGCTGTTTCCTCTCGGACGGCTTGACAAGGCTTCCGAGGGATTGATCCTCCTGACTGACGACGGGCGCGTCACGGAAAGACTCCTCCATCCGCGCTTCGCCCACGAAAAAGAATACGTCGTGACGGTGCGTGAAAAAATGCATTCACAGGCGAAAGCTATTTTGGAACGCGGGGTGGAGAGCGACGGAGAAAAACTTATTGCCAAGAAAGTCGAAGTGATGGGTCCGCACGTCCTCAAGATTATTCTGACAGAAGGCAAGAGGCATCAGATCCGCCGGATGCTCGACACGTTGCATCTGACCGTGGAACAGTTAGTGCGCATCCGGATTATGGGAGTCCATTTGGGCGCACTCAAACCGGGACAGTCACGGGTGCTCAAAGGTTCCGCCCGCGCTTCTTTTTTGAAAAGCATCGATCTTGAAGAGGGTTTCTGAAGGGTGTCTTCTCGAGCAAACATACAAAAAACATACTATGGACATCGTATCGCACGGGTTGTGGGGAGCATTGGGATTTGGTCGGAGAAGCCGTGCCAGTTTCTGGTGGGCGTTCTTTTTTGGCATCGCGCCTGACCTCTTTTCTTTTGGAATTTTTCTCACGCTGGCATTCTTCGGTCTTTCCGAACATCCGGACTGGTCATCGGGACAGCATCCCGACCCGAATCAGATCCCAGCGTATGTGCACAGCGCGTACAATGTCACGCACAGCCTGATCGTTTTTTCCATCGTGTTCGGCGTTGTCTGGGTCATCAGAAAAAAGCCCCTGTACATCCTGTCCGCTTGGGGACTGCACATCCTGATGGATATTCCTACTCACTCACATCAATTTTTTCCGACACCCTTCCTCTGGCCATTTTTTGAATTCACAGTCAACGGTATTCCGTGGAGCAGTCCGTTCATCTTCATACCCGATGTCGTTTTGCTGACTCTTTTTTACGCGTGGTTTTGGTACAGCCGTAAAAAAAGACAATCTTCGCTTTATGAGGAATTACCCTTGCAAAAAGGCTGAAAGCATGCTATACTAAGGGGAGAACTGAAGAAACGGGTGCTCATACGGGTAGCCGTTTTTGCTTTTTCTTAGCCGTTTTATATATATGTCACACCCAAAAACCAACAAAAAAAGAGTGCCACAACAGGCAAAAATACCCATTGATTTGGCGACTTTGAAGCTGTCCCACAATATGTTTTTTGGTAGTATTCTTTCATTGAGTCTTGTCATCGGGAGCTTGTTATATGGCGCTTGTCTCAGCGTCAGCCGAATGGAGATTGCCTCGCCGGTATCCAACCGAAATATTATTCTGGAAAACAATGTCCGCACGATCGTCAATGGCTATCCGATCGAAGCGATGATTCCCTATATTGCCGAGTATGACAAGATGACGGCAGCATTTCTCGTCGGTATCGCCAAGAAAGAGAGCAATTGGGGGAAGCGGATTCCTCGCGATGAGAGTGGCGCCGACTGTTTCAATTATTGGGGCTGGCGGGGAGCAGGGAGTCGTGGGATCGAGATGGGACACGGCTGTTTTGGGAGTCCGGAGGAAGCCATCGGCATCGTCGGCGGACGCCTCGATACGCTTATTCAAAAATACAAACGCGATACGCCGGCCAAGATGATCGTCTGGAAATGTGGAACAAGCTGTCTCGGACACTCTCCGGAGAGCGTCAAAAAGTGGATCAGCGATGTTAGCTTCTATTTCAAAAAGCTCAATTAGTATTTCTTGGATCTTTTATAGTGCCGGGGGAGAGACTCGAACTCTCATGCTCTTGCGGGCGCTAGCTCCTAAGGCTAGTGTGTCTACCATTCCACCACCCCGGCAAATGCCATCTTCATTCTAGAGTATCCGTGATTTTTCTCCAAAGAGAGCAATGAGTCGCAGAGTTTCTTCTTTCACCGGACCATCATTCTCATATTCCCCGTGATGGCGGGTGGTTTCGCCGTACGTATGTTTTTTCTGGTCGAGGTGGAGACTGAGCGTGAGCGCCAGCTTATTGAGCTTGGTATAGCAGTGGAAGCGCGGGTAGCCGGCGCTGGCGAGGGAACGAATGAAACTCATCTCACCTTGCTCTTCGCGCTGAAAAACATAGCCGGCGCGGCGCAAGAGGGAAACGGGGTTTTCAGAAATAGCTTCGATGAGGATTTTCATAAAACAGTCAGCAGTTAACAGTTAACAATAAACAAAGAGCAGTCAACAGACATCAATCAACAACGAAAAGTGAGAAGGGGGTAAGCTAGCACTTGTGTTTATTTATTGTGATTTGTTTCTTATTAGCTGTTGATTGTTTTCTGTTATCTGAAACTACTCTACCCAGTGGCGCTTCTTGATTGCTTTGTCTTCTTCGCTTTTCTTCTCTTCAATTTTTTCTTCTGCTTGGGCGCGGAGCGTGGCGATGTCGCTTGCTTTGAGCGCCTCTGCCCGCTTGAGGAGCGCCTCTCTGGTATTGAGACTTGGGTCTTCGATGACTTCTGCGAGGAGAACATCCAGAATGGCGCCGATTTTTGGTCCGGCGGGAATAGCGAGATCAGTGATGAGGTCGGTACCGCGGATCGCGAGCATTTTGACGGAGAGAGGATCGCGAGACACCTTCTCGATCATATATTCGAGGTGACGGAGCTTGTATGGCTTGGCCTTGGGTACGCCCGAGCCGAGTCGGTCGCCGATGCGCACCGCCATCAGGTCATCCATATTCTCCAGCCCGACACGTTTGACGAGACGGCGCACCGAGGCTTCCGTCACTTCGTCGACATTGTAATAGAAGAGGTGATTGTCGACGAGGAGCGTGGCTTTGGCGACCACGGCTTTGGGAAAGCGCAGGCGGGTGAGCATTTTTTCGGTAATGCGCGCGCCGACGTGATCGTGATTGTAGAAGGTAGAGCGATACCCGTCGCCTTTTTTGGTGTGGGGCTTGCCGACATCGTGGAGGAGGGTGGCGAGACGGGTTTCGAGTTTCGGCGAGGGGCAGGTGGCGAGTGCGCGTAGGTTGTGCTCCCAGACCGTGTAGATGTGGTGGAGGTTCTGGGTCACGCCGATACCGATTTCCAGTTCTGGGAGAATAAAGCGGAGAAGGTTCGTTTGATGCAGCATCTCAATGCCTTCTTTCGGGCTTGTTGAGAGGATGATTTTGCTGAGTTCATCGCGGATACGCTCTTGGGAAACGGCTTCCAGATTGCCGGAGAGCTTGCGGATGGCTTCCAGAGTTTTTGCTTCGATCTGCCAGCTATGGGTCGGACGTGTTTCCTTGGGGTCGCGGAGTTCAGCGTAGAATCTGATGGCGCGCATCAGACGGAGCGCGTCTTCATTCAGGCGCTCTTCGGGGTTGCCGACGGTCCGGATGATTTTATTTTTCAAATCCTCCTGTCCATTGAACGGGTCGATGATTTCCCACTCGTCAGTTTTTCCGGGGCCGTAAGCGATGGCGTTGATGGTGAAGTCGCGGCGCGCCAAATCCTCTTTGAGAGAGAGCGTAAAATTCACCGTGTTCGGACGGCGTTTGTCTTCGTAGTGGCTTTCGGTGCGGTAGGTCGTGACCTCGATGATGTCGTGCTCATGGGATGGGTCGGTGGTAGCGAGGAAACGTTCCACTTTGACCCCGACCGTACCGAACTCATTTTCGTAGAAACTGTCCGGAAACAGCTCTATAATCTTTTCCGGCGTGGCATTAGTCGTCACGTCCCAGTCTTTGGGGATACGCCCGAGGATGAGATCGCGTACGCACCCGCCGACCGCATACGACTCAAACCCGGCCTCATTCAAGGCTTCAATGATATTAATAACTGGTTGAGGAACGGAATGTTTCATACACTAAACTCTAGCAGTCTTTCTCTTTCCTGCCAACCAAGCTCGAGCATATATGTGCGGGGGACTTTCCTCTAGTCCCGCTCTAGAGTTGATGAATCTCCCGCGAGCTTGCGCTCAGGGATTTACTTGCCCAGTTAAACAACTTTTTCCAAAAGAAATAAGCGAAGGCAGTAAACCACCCGAAACCTCTTGTTACCTATAAACCACGGTCGTGGTTTATAGGTAACATTACTTTTTTATGGAAGGAGGAACTCCTTGATGGTTTTTTGCAAAGAAACGTTTCTGCATCTCCTTCGCGTTGTCAATACTTTTCGCCGTGATAATTCTGACATAGGGAGCAGCATCATACAATTCTACCAATGATCGCATCTCTTTTTCACAAGGATAGGGGAAAATAAAAACACTGTGCTGGAGTTCTTTAAATCCGATAGTCCTCAGGTGGTCGCGGAGAATATCCCGAAATGTTCGTTTCTTCTCGGGAACATCAAACAGAACGATCCGCCACAGCCCATCCCACGTTTTTTGTTGTTTGATGCGAAGCGTATTACCAAAGAGTTGCAAAAAACCAGCGCGCATACGTCCATTCTGGGTAAGTTTCAAAGTGATAGATCCATCTTTGAGCCGAACTTCTTCAAGGAGTCTCTGCTTATGTAACAAACGAATAGATCGATTAAAGCTTCGTTGATCTATCCGCCGCCATTCTTTATGTATTTTTCTGAGAGTGGAATAGTACTGTGTTGGCGATCCAGAACAGCCGAGAGCCAAACCGCCAAGAAAAGCGAGGAGAATTTTCTGTTGGACTGGACCAATCTTTTGCATACGTTTTGATAGAGAATCTTATTAAGCTTATGATGATGAATGACAGTTTATTCTTTCAACTTCGCCGCGCCTTCATTCTAGCACCTTGATTTTAGTCTTCTTTTCCATTGTAACACATAAACCACGGTCGTGGTTTATGTGTTACATCTTTTTATATTTATCATAGAACAAGATCACCGGGTAGGTGCCATCCATTGGCGGATACAAGGGTATTAGACCTCTTATTCGTATGGGATGGGGGATTGTACCAATCAGGCATTGACTGGAATATGTGGGGGGGGGTAGAATGAGGGTAGGTAAGAAGTAATCATTAAGGTTACCGGTATGTCAAACTTTGAAACGGGCAAACCGGCTACGAGTGAGATGGAAGATGCCACCGAAAAAGTCTCGGCACGGTTGGAAAAGATCAAGAGTACGCAAATCGGCGATTTATCTCCGGCAGAGCTGATGTTGTTGGCGGGAGAGCGTCAGGCGTTGGCGGAAAGAAAAGAAGAGGCGGTCATTGACAAGGCATACGAGGAGGCAGTAACGGAAAATACGGAGCGTGATGCCGTCAAGGAGGCGGAGGGAATAGCGCAAGAAAAACAGAAGGAGGAAGATAGAGCGCAGGAACAGGCGGATAAAGACAAGGCGGCGCAGATAGTGGAACAACTGAAAGGGGGAGGGCTTCACGCTGAAAACAGTGCAGACAATGAAGCTCGGCAGGCTCGGGTAACTGCTTTGAATAATCAGATTGTCAGTGGCGAGGGCATGCGTGATTCCCGCAAGCGCGCCGAAGCTATAAAAAATTTATCTGAAAGTCAGATTGAAGACGTTATTGGGGTTATAAAATCGTATAGCGGGACATTTAAGGTACAATATGCTTTTCTGAACAATTTTGAATTTGATCCTAGAATCGTAACCCATCCAGAAATGACAGAAGTGTTTAAAAATATGTTGAAGTCTGAGCCACATCTTTATGATGTTGATAGGATATTGAGCATTCCATCTTTTCCGAAAGAAATACTGGATGATCCGGAAGTGCGCTCGAGTATCATAAGAAGCGAAGCAGATTTCTTAAAGCGACAGGCAGGACAGGCAGGAGAGAACTTTTCTTTCACAAGAAAAATACGAAGAGAGGTCGCTTTCAGTGCGGATGAAAAGAATAGTCTTAAGGAGCTCATTAAGAATGATGATACTATCAATTCAGATAAAAAAATTGAGATTTACCGGTGGTTGGGTTGAGAAAAAGATGTTTAGTGATATTTGGAGACTAAAAACAAAACAGCGATAGAATCGCTGTTTTTTTGTTTTGCGAGAAGGATCTGCTTATAATGTTCGTTTCTTTTCTTCTTCCTTGTAGCAGATGAGGGTGTCGCCGACTTGGATTTTGGTACTGCCTTCGAAGACGACGCCGCACTCATTGCCCTGATTGACTTCGTCGGCGTTCTGTTTGTTTTGCTGGAGATTTTGCATTTTTCCAGTCCCGACAATCTCATCATCGCGCTTGATTTCTATGAGCGAGCCGCGGATGAGCTTGCCTTCGCTTACGCGGCCGCCGACGATCATATCATGCTTGCCGGTTTTGAAGACAGCCAGGACGGAGAGGCGGCCGTAGTCCGTGCGGACGATCTCGGGTGCCAGCATCGCAGTCAGTTTCTCTTTGACGGCCTCGACGAGTTTGTAGATGATATTATAGGTTTCGATTTTTATCCCGCTCCCTTCTGCCATCCGTTTGGCGACCGGAGTCGGTTCGCTGTTGAAGCCGAGGATGAGGGCATGCGCGCCTGCGGCAATTTTCACGTCGGACTCGGTGATAGCTCCCACGCCGGATGAGATGAGGTTGAGCGCGACTTCATCACTCTCGATGGTGGAGAGAATCTGTTCGATGGCTTCGAGTGATCCCTGCACATCAGCCTTCAAGATGAGCGCGAGTTTTTGTTTCTCACTGTCCTCTTCCTGAATCCTTGTCATTTTTTTGGCACCGGCTTCTTTGGATATTGAGCGCGCCAAGCTCTTGCCGCTGACTACTTGTACGACGTCGTTCACTTGTGGAGCAACGTTGAATCCATAGAGGGTGGCCGGAACGGACGGTCCGGCGACTGCCAAACCTTTGCCGCTCCAGTCTTCGATATGGCGGATACGTCCGAAGGCGCTGCCGGCGATGATGTCTTGACCGACCTTCAGCGTGCCGGTACGGACAAGGACAGTAGCGACGGGTCCTTTCTGAGGGTCGAGATGGGATTCGAGGACGATAGCTAGTCCGTCACGCTTGTTGTCAGCGCGGAAATCTTCCACTTCAGCGAGGAGCGCGATATTTTCCAGAAGCTCGTCGATGTTGATGTTGCTT
>JAHFOM010000044.1 GCA_023261685.1 Candidatus Moraniibacteriota bacterium
CGGACACTGTATTTATGAAAGGCTCCATAGACGATGTCCGTATCTACAACCGCGCACTCTCCGCCACCGAAATCTCCGCCCTCTACAATTCCGGCCGTTAGAGCCAAATGTATGTACTGTACCTACTCAATAAAGAGCAGAAGAGAATAAAACAACTGATATTGACAATGTATACTATTTGTAATACAATACCGCTATGCAAGAAATACGTTGGAATGAGGGAAAAAACGACCTGCTCAAACAAGAGCGAGGAGTGGGTTTTGAAGAGGTGCTCATTGCTATCTATGAAGGCGAACTTTTGGATATCATCGAGCACGCGAATAATGAAAAATATCCTCATCAAAGGGTTTTTGTAGTCAACATCGACCAATACGCTTATCTCGTACCGTTTGTTGAGACTGAGACTGAGATTTTTTTGAAAACAATCATTCCAAGCCGGAAAGCTACCAAGCAATATATAATTCGTCATCAAAAATAATTGCTATGAAATACTTTGAATTAGAACCAGAAGAAGAGGAGCTGCTCCGTGGTTTTGAGAAGGGCGAATTGAAGAGCGTGCTCCAAGTATCCAAAGAAAAGGCTCGCTATCAGAAAATTGTTGCCTCTGTTCTGAAAAAAGGGAAAAACATCAATATTCGCCTCTCCGAACACGACCTGCTGAAACTGAAAGCGAAAGCGCTTGAAGAAGGATTGCCGTATCAGACCTACCTTGCTTCACTCGTGCACAAACATCTGAAGGTGAGGTGATCATACAACGGTCTGACGAGGCGTGTTCACTCGTGATTCGATCTCTCAGTGAACGATTGACGTCTTGACGTTGAAACGTGGTATGCTATGATGACAATGTAATCATTTGTATTCAGAGCATTATGAACACCACTATAAAGCAAAATACTTTGACACTCAGGGTTTCCGACGAGTTGAAAGGAAATCTTGACCGATTTGCCAGGCTGGCGGGGCGCTCTCTCTCCTCTGTGGCTGTGACGGCAGTGGAGGAATACTTGGCTTGGCGCATTCCGCAGTTGAAAGATCTAAAACAGGCTATCAAAGAAGCTGATCAAAAGAAGTTTGCTTCTCAAAAAGAAGTGAATCTCATTTTCTCCAAATATGATTGTTAAGTGGCTCAAGCGTGCTCTCAAAGATCTTTCCGCGATTGTCGTTTGGATTGAGCGTGACAATCCGCGGGCAGCACGAGCCTTTGTGAAGGATATCCGCAAAAAAACCAAGCGACTGGCCAGCTTTCCCTTTATGGGTCGGGCGGGCGCATATGGGGATATTCGAGAATTTGTCGTTCACAAAAACTACATCATCTCCTATCGCGTGCGCCGAAATGTCGTCGAAATTATTCAAGTATGGCATATCAGAGAGAAGCGCTGAAATTTTTTGTCAGACTGAGGCGTTTTGACAGGAGTTTTTGGAAAGTGCTATTGTAGGCGTATGAAAAAGAAACGGCAAGCCATTACAACAATTGATGATTTGTCGATGCTTATGCAGAGCGAGTTTTTGGTTATACACGATCAATTCAAAGAAGTACGGAGTGATATTTTTGATCTGAAGACTGATGTCGCTGATCTGAAGACTGATGTCGCTGATCTGAAGACTGATGTCGTAGAATTACAAACAAGTATGGCGTCATTACAAACTGATGTAGCCAGGCTGGAAGTAACCGTCAACCGCATTGATACTCGTACTCAGCATCAGGTGGATGCCGTGTACGAGGATGTCGCCGAACTACAGGAAGATATGGAGCTCACGAAACGTGAGATTGTAACGATCAAATTGCATTTGAGTCTGAACTAAACTCGTTATGAGTGATACGAAAGAATTGACGGTACTATCGAATGAGCAGTGGAACCCGCAGGCAGAAGCCAAGGTCTTGCGTGATGAGTTTGAAGATGTAAAGCGTCAGGCTGGGAGTAGGGTTGATCCTATAGAATTGGAGAGGGTAGAGGCAAAAATTCAGAGTATTGAGTTGCGCGTCGCGAAGTGGTTTGGCTCTGTGTAGCAAGAAAGAAGTAAGGATAAAAATCACTCTTTTCAGAGTGATTTTTTGATTTATTACCAAACGAAGCGAGTGAAGCGAAAACTTGTTTTCGTTTCTGAGCGAGTGCCGGTAACATCGGGTGAATACCCCTTATAATAAGCCATGTTAGTCACTGAGAAGCAAGGCTTCCCAGTAGTATTAGAGGGAGGATTCCTTGCCTTCCTCTTTGAGTTTTTTGATGAGGTTTTTCATTTCGCCGGAGATATGATCGCGATGGGCTACGAGGAGGGCATCCTCCGTATCGACGATGATGATATCGCGGAGTCCGAGCGTGGCGATGAGGCGCTTCTCCCCGTGCACGAGGATGTCGTGACTGCCGATGTCGATATGCTGTCCGAGCGCTACCGTCGTTGATCCGTTTTTCTCTCGTAAAAAGTCAAAAAGCGTTCCCCAGCTGCCGACGTCGCTCCACTTAAGCGAGCTCGGGATGACGAGGCGCTGTTCGGGGGAGAGTTTTTCTACGATTGCTGTGTCGATGGGCTCGTTCGGTGTTTCGGCGTAGAGCACATCCAGAGTTTTCTCATCCAGTGTCGAGGATTTTTTATGCTCGATGATTTTTCCTATCGCTTGGGAGAGCTCGGGGGAATGCATCCGTGTCCACTCTGCAAAATGTTCGGCTGAAAAAATAAAATACCCGGCGTTCCAGAGATACTCCCAGCTGGAGAGGTATGTTTCGGCAGTTTTGGCATCGGGTTTTTCTTTGAAGGCGTCGACGACGAAGATACGTTTGTCTGAAATGACAGCGAATTCCTGTCCCATTTTAATGTAACCGAGACCGGTATCCGGATGAGTGGGATTGATACCGACGGTGATGAGTTTGTCTCGGTGCTTTGTGACGGCAGCGAGTCCGGCATCGATGGTCGCGGTGAATTCATCGGGATTTTCGATAGCGTGATCGGAGGCGATGGTGGCTATCACGGCTGCCGGATCAATGAGGGCAATCATTGCGGCGACGAGCGCGATGGCGGGGGCGGTATTGCGCGATTCTGGCTCGAGGATGAGCCTTTCTTCTGCCATTTCCGGCAGTTGTTCCAGTACCATTGACTGGTAATTTTTAGTGGTGGAAACGAAGATATTTTCCCGAGGGACGACCGTCGCGACCCGGGCAAATGTTTCCTGAATCATCGTCTGGGTTCCGGTGAAGGACTGGAATTGCTTGGGCTTCTGTTTGCGGGAGAGCGGCCAGAGTCGGGTCCCTGATCCGCCTGCCATAATGACGGCGTAGGAGTGAATATGCTTCTCTTTCAGTTGCTGTGACATAGTGATTTTTTGTTAGTAAAGCACAGGAATAGTATACGTCAGACACGGAGAAAAGTGCAATATAGCAGCTTTTGTTTTTTTGTTCGGATGCGCTTGATTGTGTCCTGTTAAAAAATGTTTTTTTGTGGTAGAGTTCTTGTATGACAAGAAGAAAAATCGCGTGCTGCATTGTGGTGTGATTGTTCTGTGTAAAAATAATTCAACGTTGTGCTACCGGGTATGGCAGGAGGAGAACCACTCAATATTTTTGTGCCGGAAAAAGGACGCGGAATGTGGGGGAACATCAGTCGCAGAAAAAGATGGGTTATCATCATTGGCGTTCTTATCCTCTTCGCTCTCTCGGGATATCTTTTTTTTCGTCAGATGCTCGGTGTGGGTTCGCCGGAACATACGGCGCTTCCAGAAACTGTCCCGAAATCACCAAAGTCGGAAACGACCACGACGTTACAGACCAATCCTCTTTCAGTGGGTGAATCGATACCGCTTTTTGGTGATGCAAATTATCAGAGCGAGAACTTCCGCGTGGGAGATATCGCTATCGGAGGAGAAGCGGAATTCTTGTTGACGGAAGACCCACCGGAACCCATCGAGATCAGCGCGGTTCGCGGGGAGGCTTTTATCGAAAAAAACAAACAGGAAGTGAAATTGGTGCTCAGTTGGAAAACCAACAAGCTGGCAAAATCAGACGTCGACTATTCCAAGGGCGTCGGACAGGCGAAGAAGACTATGAGTGAGGATGACTACGGATTGAATCACAGCCTGATCATTCCGGGGCTGGAGCCCGCCTCGACGTACGTCTACACCATCACTTCGGAGGATCGTTTCGGCAATACCGCCAAGAGCGATGCCCACGCGGTGTATACGGGAGCCAGGACGGTGTCACTGTTTGACCTCATCGCGGACGCCGTGGGTGATGTGTTCGGTTGGGCGGTAAAGAAATAAGAGGACGAGTAACCGTCGAAAAATAATGATTTTTGAAAGGAAGAATATGTTGAAAAGAATGAAGAGTATGCCGGTTGACAGAGAAGACGTTCTGGCTTTATTCCTGCAATGGAATAAATTGTTTGACAAGAGAAAAGTATGATACAATATAGAAGATATTCCGAGTGAAAATCAGAGTGAAATTTCATGCCGTTATATGTAAAAAATAAAAACCGAAAAACAGTAATAACTTCCTTGATCGCGCTCGCGATAGGGATGACCGTGTTAGGGTGGTTTGATACACGACCTGTTTTTGGGCAGTCCGTAAATGATTCTATCAAGCAAATCAGCCTCGCGGCATCGCTTTTTGGAAGTGACAATCGCATTATTCCCAACGGCACCTACGAAGTGCGCTTTGGTATCTACACGAATGATCGTTTGACAGCGGATGCGTATCCGTCCAATAGCGATGCTGGAAATCGTCTTTGGGAAGAGACACAGACCGTGACGGTGAAGAACGGTATCTTCCGGGCGTTTCTTGGTGCAGTGACGCCGCTGCCGGGTACTTTGAATTTTGAAAGCGGGGAATATTTCATCGGGATGCGCATCGGGACCGATTCGGAAATGGTGCCGCGCAAGAAGCTCGGTTCCGTACCGCGCGCGGTCAATTCGCAGTTCTTGCAAGGAAAAACCATCGGAACGCAGTCGGGAAATATTCCGGTGCTCGGCAACAAAGGCAAGATTGATATCAAGAACCTGCCGACCGGTACAGGGGCGAAACAGCTCGTCTTGGGCAATGACTCACGTCTCGGCGATATTCACCAGCAGAATACCGATATTGGGACAGACTCTGAAGTGTTCAATATCGGATCAGGCACCACTCTCGCCGGTACGAATTTTGACCTGACTGTTTCCAGCGCGGGGACACCGCCGGCACTGCGTTACAATGGCACGACGGCGGCGTGGCAGTTGTCCAATGACGGCGCGACATTCACAAATATTCCCACATCGAGCACGGTGGATTTTCTGGCGAGTGCCGATGGCGGGGGAGCCACTTCCTCGTACTCAGGTTTTGAGCTCGCCGGTACGGGGAGCGATGAGCTGGCTTTGCTCCAAGGATGCTCCAACGGTCAGGCACTCGGGTGGAATGACGCGACGAATGTGTGGGAGTGTACCAGCTTTTCCGCCGGTCTTTCCGGAACGGGGACGACTGGTTACGCGACGTACTGGAGCGGAACCTCTTCATTAGGATCGGAGCAGTATTTGGATGAATCGCGTGGCGGAACGGGCCTGAACACTTCCGCGTCCACTGGCGTTCCGACAATTTCCAGCGGAACGTGGAGCGTAGCTTCACAGCTTTCAACGGCACTGGGCGGAACTGGACTTTCTTCTTACACCGCTGGTGATATGTTTTATTATTCGTCCGGCAGTTCATTGACAGCCATTCCAGCCGGCTCCAACGGACAAATTTTTGGATGGGTTGGTTCAGCACCAACGTGGCAAGCTTCTCCCTTTGTCGGGGCGCACAATCTGCTTTCGCTTTCCCACCCGGATACGGTAGTCGCTTCTCCGTTGCCTGGTGATATCGTTACTGGAGCCACTGTTTCGGGAGTAAATAAATGGACAAGATTCGCAGTAGGAAGCGCCGGACAATTCTTGAGCAATGACGGAACTGATTTGTCATGGAGAAATACTTCGACAATCACTTCTCTTGGCACTGTTACTTCCGGAGTCTGGAACGGCACCACCATCGGAGTAGCCTATGGAGGCACCGGAGCCACCACCCTCAATGACCTCATCACCTTGGGCACGCATACCACGGGCAACTATGTTTCCTCTGCCACAGCTTCAGGGGGTCTGGTACTGACTGGTACTGAAGGAGGCAGCCTCGGTATTCTCCTCCAGCCTTCCGGAGACGCGCTCTCTTCTACCACTTCTTCCGGATCAGGATTGGAACTCCTTTCCACCGGACTGACCCTCCTCCAAGGCTGTGCCACCAACGAAGTCCTCTCATGGAACGAAACCACCGATGTCTGGGCGTGTTCATCCGTCTCAGGAGTCGGTGGTGTCACCGGTACCGGTACCGCCAATCAGGTCACGTACTGGACGGGGACCAGCACCATCTCAGGAGAAAACCAACTCGCCGTCTCCAGAGGCGGTACCAACATCGGCAGTTACACGGCAGGAGACATCCTCTATGCCTCCGGTACCACCACGCTCTCCAAGATCGGTATCGGCAGTGGAGGACAAGTCCTGCTCGTCAATGGTTCCAGCGTTCCTACGTGGACTTCTTTCTCCGGTGACATCAGCGTAGACAGTACCGGTGTGACCACGATCGGAGCCAACACCGTCGCCCTCACGACCGATACCACGGGGAACTATGTCCAATCAGCCAACACTTCCGTCCTGACCGGATTGACCGGAGGATCATCTGGTTCTGAAGGAGCCGCACTCACTCTGGCTTTTGACTATTCGCAAGCCCTGACAGGAGACGTCTCCCTCTCCGCCAATGCCGGAGTCTTCGGTCAATCCGGACTGGTCTTCGAAGGAGCCACTGCCAATGCTTTTGAAACCTATCTCGCCATCACTGATCCGACGGCTGATCGCACCTTCACCTTCCCTGATGTCACCGGCACCATCGCCACGACGAACGGAGGACAAACCTTCACTTCAGCTATTTGGAACGGCACCACCATCGGAGTAGCCTACGGAGGCACCGGAGCCACCACCCTCAATGACCTCATCACGCTGGGCACGCATACCACGGGCAACTATGTTTCCTCTGCCACAGCTTCAGGGGGTCTGGCACTGACTGGTACTGAAG
>JAHFOM010000045.1 GCA_023261685.1 Candidatus Moraniibacteriota bacterium
TGCGCTCGGCAGTAGTTTTGGAAATAGCCGGCAAGAGAACGATCGTCAAGGCGTAGAAGAGATAGTATGGAATACGCCCGACAGTAATGGCGGCGCTGTAAATACCAGTCAGGTAATCGTCCTTGAGAAGAGCTTTGACGAAATAAAGATCGAGCGTCAGAATCAATTCATAGAAAACAAGAAAAAGGGTAAGCGGTCCGGCATAGAGCAGGATCGTTTTGCCTGAGAATGCGATGGGCGCGGTATCTGATTGCTTGGTAGCGGGAAAATAGCGGTACGTAATGAAGATATCGGCGCACAGTGCGATCAGAAAAACGAGAAGTGGAGCGACGATGTATCCTGACAGCGCGCCTTTGATGCCGAAAAAGTACGCGAAACTGACAATAAATAAAACACGTCCGAGCGCGCGAATTGTTTTGAGTATCGCCTGCAGTCTGAAAAAATGGAGTCCGGTGAAATAATAGAAATAAAAAGAAGCCGCCGCAAAGCCGGGAATGATGAGGGACGAGAGCTGGAACAGAGGGGTCAGCGTCGCATCGGAGAGAGCCCAAGCGATGAGTGGGGAAGAAAAAAAGAAAAGCGCGGTCACGCCGAGCATCAGGAAAACCTGTAGTTTGATAGCTTTGTGCTTGATGCCGAGAATCCGCTCTGGGGAACTTTCAAATATCTCGCTCAAATATTTGGACATCGCCGTCGGGATGCCGTTGCCGATGAGGATGATAATCATCGTCGTCAGTGTCACCACCAGACTGAAGCGTCCATAATCAGCTGGGCCGAGAATACGTCCGACCGATGCGTGGATGATGTAGCCGGCAAGATTGAAAATAATTTCAGAAACCGTGAGCCACACGACTGCTTGGGAGAATTTTTTCATATTTTTGCGAGAATATCCTGAAAAATACTTTCTTTGTCTTGATCGGCATCGATAACAATGAGATTCCAGTCAGTAACGTTTTGTTTGAAGAGGGCGGTTTTGGCGCGCAGATACTCGATGCCCTGTTCCGGGGCAGACTCTCGGGTCATAATCGTTTCCGGAGTGATATAGAAATAGAATCTGACATCGGCTTTGGGAGTATACGCAGAAAGAAGCTTGATGCCCCACTGTGCCACGCTATGAAGAAAACGGGCTTGCTGCCGGGATAGATAGGCGAGGTTGATAAGCGAGTCAAAAAAAGAACGATCGGAGAGTAGGTAATCATACTCCTGCTTGCGAAGGCTGTTCCTGAGGAAACAGAAGCGCACCATATCAAGAAAAAGAAACTTTTCTCGAAGAATGAGAGAAAGGAAAGACGCCTGAGTCACTGCCTGCTCTTTTCCTGCAGTAAAAGTTTTCTGTCCCGTGAACAGCCTCGCCAAACGATTCGCCAGAGAAAATTCCACAGCGTGAAAATACGCCACTTTCTTTCCTTCTTTTTCCAATTTTGCCTTGAGGAGCGCGAGTTGGGTCGATTTGCCAGAACCGTCGACACCGGAAAATGTGATGAATTTCATAAGCAGTCCGCTTAGTACATAATGACCGCTATCGGCTGCATCTTGACCACCGGTTTAACGATGTTGTTTTCCATGACGCTTTCGATGACATCTTCTGCTCGCTTGTAGCGGGAAGAATCCTGCTCGATGACTTTGGAGGAGCGTCCATTGTAGAGTCTCACTCCGCGAGATGCCAGTTTTTTGTCGAGCTCGACCTTATTCTCCGGGACGATAGGGTCGCTTTTCTCGGTTGCTTTGCCCGCTCCGTGATTGCAGGAATAAAAGCTGGATTGATTATCATCGGTCCCGACACAGAGGTATGCCTCGGTACTCATCGAAGTCGGGATGAATGCCGGCTCTCCCGTTTCACGAAAGAGAGAATGATCCGTCATACGAGCTGGTCCATAGGCGCGGCTAGTGCCATTGCGATGTACCCAGACGTTTTTATCGTAATGTTGTTCTTTTGATACGAGAATGTGCGGCATATCATAGAGGAGATCGGCTTCGATAGCGCGCCCTAATACTTTTTCGGCAGTCTGGATGAAATTGTGCGTGATGGTCGCCCGGTTGGCGTGCGCGAAATTCGAGCAGGCATTGCGCGCCGCCATATAGAGTTGCCCCTCTTCTCCATCACCGTCAAATTCGATGAGAGGCTCTTTTTTACCGAAATCAGACGCCCTGATTTTCTTGGCAATTGCCTGTACGGTTTTTCGATACGGCGTGATCCAGAGGAGACGTCCGAGATTCATCAGCACGGCAGTGGAGACATGCTCACGTTTTTTGGCGGTAAACATATACATCGTATACTGTCCAAGGATGCCGGAGCCGCAATGCACCATCAGGAGATATTGCCCTTTCCGTAGATTGAATTTCCGTGCCGTCTCATCATCGATGACGTCGCTGACTTTCATCAGATCAAGGAAATGATTGCCGGCCGCGCCGATGATACCCGCCCGGAACTGAGCGAAGAAGAGAAAAAGCGGGGGAATGTACCTCAAAATACCGCGACGACTTGGAGGAACGGCAAAAAAATTACCCCTCTCAATACTGTTCTCCGCTTCGTTCTCTGTCTTAATACCGAGATATTTGATCAACGGCTGGATACCAAGACGGCAGATATCCAGTATCACGGTAAAAGGCAACACCGTACCGACATATTTTTTGGTCGGAATGGTTTTGGTGGCAGACTCGAAGATACGGTGAATTTCTTCAGGCGTAACATTGGTGTCATCGAGGTCGAGACGAACCAGCCGCATACCGCACGCCGGGTCAGAATCATTGAGTTGAGGCAAAATATACTTTTCCGATACGACGGTCGTTCCGGTGGCATTCTTCCGACCGGGCTTGGAATGAACATCTGCCATTCCGGCAATATGATGAAAGAGGGCATCATTACCAGCCACACTTTCAAGTTGGTCCATTGTCGCCTGTCCCGGCATCAGCGCGTCTTGGATATGAAAAACCACCGGCACTTTCATCTTTCCGGTCTTCCATTCGCTTTTATGCGAGGAGATCTTGGTGATATTTTCTGGCATAAAATAAGCGTGTGACCGAATCAGACTAAAGGGAGATAAAAAAGAAAAACTTCCGAGAAATTAATTTTATTTTTAGAGCGAAGCGTATATTTCTTCGTACTGTCGGGCCGTGTTTTTCAGGTCAAAATTCTCCTCCGTGAAACGCCGGGCGTTTTCTCCCAAATGGAGGCGTTCTGCTTTATTATCCCTTAGATAAGCCACTTTTTCGATGAGTTTTGCTCCAGAATCCTTGGGAATGGTAACACAAATATCGTCGTTTGCAAATTCTCGGAACTGCGGAAGATCAGAAAGAACAACCGGTTTGCCACAGGCATACGCTTCGATGATGATCAAAGGTACATCAAATTTTCCTCGAAGATTCTCAACGGGGAAAACAACGAGATCAGCGGAATTATAGAGTGCCGGCATATCAGTGATGGTATCCGAGAAAGCGACATATTCGAGCAGATTGGCATCCGCGAACCGTTTCTGCACTTGAGCTTTTTTTTGTGCGTCAGACGCGTTCTTGACGCGACAGGCAAAAATAAAACGGAGATCGGTATCAGGGTGTTGCATAAAAAAATCAATGAAGACATCAGTCAACATATCGGTCGCTCCGAGGCGGACGTATTCACCAGGATAGATGACGATGAAGTGTTCCGGTTTTAATCCGAGACCGCAGAGCAAACGCTCATTTTTTGTTCCGGGAGAATATCGCTCCAGATCGATGCCGGGATAAATGCGCGTGACATTCGTGAAGCCGAGACGCTCCAGTTTTTGCTTGGCGGTATCGGTATACGTGACGAGGTGATCGGCGAAAAGAATGGTCCTCAATGTTTTTGGCGAATAGAGATCATCGCGCAGTGTCGCGATTGTCTGGACTGTCTTGCCTTTTGTGGGCTTGGCAAACCAACGGATAATGCCGGTATTCTGTCTGGTCGGCGTGAAAAGGTAATGGGTGATATCAAAATCCTCGCGTACTTTCCGGAGGTAGGAAAAAAGTTTACTTTTCGTTTTTAGCGTGAAGTGACCGCTGGAAAAAACCTTTTCTTGGCGGACAGTCTCCGGCAATCCTTGGAGAAGTTCTCGTGTCGTGAGGAGGGTGAGAGCGTGACCACGGATTTGTTTGCCAAGAAAATACGCGAAGTTCTTGGAGGCTTCATCCCACGGAGGCACGAGGGGGCGGGTAGCTAATAAAACTTTTTTAGACATACTGCGCAAGTATTAAAACATAATTTTCAAAACACAAACGGAGAGTTATTTTGCATTCTGTGCTTTGGGGTTTGTTGGTCTCTTGTGTTTTTGGTTTTGAGCTTTTTCATCTGTAGATTTCTTTCTTCTGATCCATAGCCGTGACGATGACACGGGTGCGGGTATCAGGCTGTATCAGAGCAGAGGGAGTGATCGTTATTTTTTCACCCCGCGGTACCTCAAATGTCGCCTCAGCAAGCGTTTCATCGTCGGCGATGATGCTGTATCGGAACTTCGTGTTATCGCTGTGATTTTCGACGGTAAAATCAAGACTTTCCTGATTGCCCGGCACCGTGAAAGACAGCATCCACCAATTCTTACCTTGTTCAGGATCGAGCTCGCGCTCATTCTGCCAAAACAGGAAGAGGGCACTGGCGGCAAACAATGTGATGAAAGTAAGAATGAGGAATCTCTGTGACATATATATGAAAAAGCCTATTGCTTACGCTTGTATATATGAATGCTGTCTGATGTATACACCCGTGAGAATTTTCCTGATTTTTCAAATTGTACGGCATCGAAATGAGGATTGACGGCGACATAATCGATGCCGAGATCAGTATAGCATTTTTCTCCGGAAGGGGTGTTGGGAACGGAAATCGAGAGGAGCGTGCATTGTTCCCGTGAAGGATTATCCTCATAGCGTTTAAAGAAGCCACGTGAGAGAGGATAGGTATAATCACGGAGAAAAAAAAGCTTCATCCAAGAATCAGCGACAATGTAGTTGTGATCCTTGAGAATAATGTCTCCCGAGGTGGTTTTTTCAGCGAGGTACTGTGATGCGGCAAAGGTTTGCACCGTATCAAAGGCTTTGCTTTTCGGGAGCAACGCCTGACTATTATCAAATGATCCGCTACCCGCTGAGAATACGAAGAGCGAACTACTCGCGATAAGGAATAAGAAGTATGGGATCCGAAAGGTCGCTATGCCGCTCCGAAACGTGGCAAAAAAAGCGACAGCAGCGATGGCAGAGAGCATACCGAGCGGAAAGGAGAGATACGAACCGATACGGTTGGAAGGAATATCGATCAGGAGCCACTGCGGCTCGAGTGTCATCAAGAGGAGAATGATGCTCCAGCCGAGGAGGAATGCTCCTCCGTAACGCGTACGTGTGGCAAAAACAAGAAGAAGAGCGATGCCGGCGAGTCCGAGAGCAACGCGCGCTTCACCGGAAGAGAATGTTACCTGTAGAAAAGAAAGTCCGGTGCGCGTGGTTTTGGTCGGGGTACCAAGCGCCGTACCGACGGCATTGGTTTCTATATATGTCGGCATCGCGATAAGGAAAAAGAATGTACAGGCGAAGAACAGGACTATGATCGGCGCTGGAGTGAGCATAAGCTTCAACCATCCGCGGAGCGTCGTGCCGAGTGTTTCACAATGAAACAGGAGGGCTATACCCGCGGAAGTTATGAGTATGAAAAGCAGTACCAGCGTACTCAAATGATGTGTGTAGGCGAGAGTGAATGTCAAGAAAAAACCGAGTGCCAAAAAGCCGGAGCCTTTTTCCTTGAAAGCGCGGTAATAGGCGAGAATAATCAGCGGAATGAAAAAATTTCCGAACGTGTTGCCGACAACGCCGCCGGAGATGAATTTGGCCTGAGGAGAAGCCAGACTGTAAAGCGGTCCGAAAAAAAAGAGTGCAGCGAGTCCGACATTCTGCGGCGTAAATATCTTTTTTGAGAAAAGGGGATGATATATGTCTGCAGTCAGCCTGAGAGCGAGTGCGGCGAGTGCGAGCAGACTGAGCAGATTAACCAATAAAAGCAGGTTGACCGGAAAGGCGGAGAAAAAATCCAGTTTTGTGACAATACTGAGAGCGGCAAAGGGCAGGTGCTCACCGATGATGAAGTCCGCGATAGGCTCTGGAGTGGAAAGCGTATAGGCGCCATTACTGCCAGTGATGATCTCCTGTTTGCCATACAAGGGGAGCGTACCGGTAACCGCGATAAACTTGGACCAGTACATATGATGACCGAGATCGGTCGCCGTCGGAAGCACCGCATACGCGAGAAAAATACTTTTAATACATATGGTTAGTGCGACAAGAACGATAAAAAGCATTTTTTGTTTATGGGAAAAAACGTATTTTTGGATGTTCTCATACTTGAAGGCTGTATCTCCTCCAAGTAAGACAGGTATTTTGGAGACAAAAAGAAACAGTATGAGCGTGGCAATGATACTGGTGATGAGAGCGGTAGGGGAAAGCAAAATGTGCATCTTGCCGAGCAGGATCATCAAAAAATCAATCAGTCCGACGCTGATACCAAAAGAGAAAATGAGGGTTTCAAAAGGAAGAAGCTGATTGCGTTTGTTGAAAAAAAGAGAAAGAATAACCCATCCCGGCGCAAAGAGAAAGATTCCGACAGCGATGGAGAATAATACCGTCTCTTTTAATGCTTCCATACGTTCAGGCTACTTGTTTCATAAAAATATTCAATGCTTCGACGTAGAGACGCGCGACAATATTCCAATGATAGGTCGTTCTGGTATACTGACGCGCACGTTCTCCGAGAGCTCGGCGTCCGCTCTCGTTTTCGATAAGCGACAAGATGGCTTTCTGGAAGGCTTCCGCATTCTCTGGCTCGACAAGAATCCCATTCTCATTATGACAGATAGCATCAGAGAGTCCTTCCAGATCAGAGGCGACCACGGGACGTCCGCAGGCAGTCGCCTCGATAACCGC
>JAHFOM010000046.1 GCA_023261685.1 Candidatus Moraniibacteriota bacterium
TGGAAGGCTTCCGCATTCTCTGGCTCGACAAGAATCCCATTCTCATTATGACAGATAGCATCAGAGAGTCCTTCCAGATCAGAGGCGACCACGGGACGTCCGCAGGCAGTCGCCTCGATGACCGCGATGCCGAAACCCTCCATATCACCGGGAACACGGATGTTCGGCTGAATGAAGATGTCCGCGGTATTCAAAAGAAGATTGCGAGTGGTATCCGTCACGCGACCGAGCAGCCTCACCTGATCCTGCGTTTTTGTCTCTTGTATCACTTGCTTGATGTTCTCTTCTTCCGGTCCGCTGCCGGCCAATACATACAAAACGTTTTTCGGAAGATTCGGAAGCACTTCCCGGATAAACCACGCCGCCCCCTTGCGTTTGGCGAGACGACCGGCGGTCAGCAGTACTTGTTTGTCCGTGATATCGACGCCGAGCACTGTCGCCAAATCATTCCGCGCGTAGCTGCCTTCTAGGGCTTCCGTATCGACGCCATTATTGATCACCACTATTTTTTCTTGCGGAATATTTTTTTCAAGAGCGGTTGCTCGGGTTTCACCGCTTACCGTAATCAAACCATCCAACGCCGGAATGAGGTGCTTCACCCAGAGAGATTGGTACAGAGTATTTTCATAGAGAATATCCAGACCGTGCAAGATCGCTACAACCGGCTTCTTCGGATACAGAAGTTTGATGATATATCCGACAATCGCCAGGACACCATCACCCAAAAGTATGACGTCATAACGGTGAGCAATAAACAGTGTTCGAAGCGTGACGTACGGCAGGAAAAAAGGCAATGCTTTCTTGCCATACCGATTGGCGAGCGTATCGGTGATGGCAAAGCGCTTGAGCCACACCGAAAGCTCATAATTCTGATTTTCGATACCACCGGTCACCGGCGGATACGCGCGCGAAATGAAAAGGATGTTCATTGATTTGATTATGGTAAGATCCTTCGATAGAGTTTATCCGCCTCTGGCGGACTCAGGGTGACACTGCTGTGTCATTTCCGGTAGCGTTCCTTCTTGAGCTGGTACATCAAGTCTTCGGTCAGCATCCGGCTCGATTTGATCATATCAGCGATGAAGGCGAAGATAAGGAGCTGAATACCAATAATGAACATAATACTGGAAATAAGAAGGTAATTCAGATACGGAGTGACTTTGAGTCCGCTGGCAAAATACTGTATGAGAAAAAGGGTGAATCCGATGAATGCCAATACGATGAGAATGAATGCCGGTACGCCGAAAAATTTCATCGGCCTGACATCGCGCACGGCTTTGAGAATGATACGCGCGCTGTTATTGACGAAGCTGTAGACGCTTTTGACGATCTTCGACTTGCGATCGGCAAAATAGGTGACCTGCACCGGCACCCAGAGGATGCGCAGATTTTTGCCGACGGCATCAATAATCGTTTCCTGCGTATACGTAAAGCCCGTCGGGTTGTTCAGACGCAGAAGTGTTTCTCGGCTGTGAGCGCGAAAACCGCAGGTCAGGTCATCTGTTTTTACATTGAGAAACGAGCCGACGAGTGAAGCCCCAAGACGGTTGAAAAAATCCTTGATCCACGGAATATTCTGAGCGGACGATTGAGAAAACCGGTCACCAACGACCATATCCGCCTGATTCCGGAGAATCGGATCGATAAGCTTCTGAATTTCCCCGGAATCAAATTGCCCGTCGGCATCGATATTGACCATAATATCCGCCCCTTCTTTCAGTGCGTTTTCGCTCGCCGTAGCAAACATCACACCGAGCTTGCGATTGATGTAGTGTTTTAAAACAAAATCGGCACCGGCTTCTTTGGCAACCGCCGCGGTCCGATCCGTTGAACCGTCGTCAACCACCTGTATCAACACTTCATCGATACCGCTGTAATGACGGGGCATATTCGTGATGGTCTTTCCGATAACCGCCTCTTCATTGAAAGCGGGGATGTTGATAATCAGTCTCATACGTATATAATTACAGTTTTTGAATTTCTTTCAGGTCTTTATCAGGCAGATAGAGCATCAGTAAACCGAGCGCGATACCTCCAAAAGCGGTAATCATTTTGTTGTCATCGAAGAGGTACATATCTACCCCATCCAGTATATGCCAGATGCCTCTCCAGATAAGCACGAGACCGATGATGATGGTCATATTTTTTGCGAGATAGTGGAGCGTGAGTTTTTCCTTCATACTGTTTTTTTATTATTGTTTTTTAATAAAAAGTTTCGGATCCACGCATTGGAAGTCGCAGTTTTCCTTGGCGCCATCAAGACCGCCTTTGATGATGTCCTTTCGACATTGATTGAGATTCTCCTGACAGGCATCTTTGCGTTCGTTCCAATAATTCAGATTGATGGCATACCCGAAATAGGGCAGGATAAAATAGGCGAGCACCGCCACGCCAGCCAGCCAGATAATCATTTTGATCAGTGAAAACATACTATCGAGTAATGAATAATCAACAAAAAACAGCTGACAAAAAACGACTGCAGGGAACAAATTTCCTGGAAGCCTGTCTTAAAACGGGTTCCAAGACAACAAATTTTTGAGCAACCATAACGCTCTCAGTATAGGCAAAAGAGCCGATATTGACAAGGAGCGAAAGAGTCCACTTGAAAATATTGCCGATGCAGACTATGCTTAACAAAGTGTTGAAAAAAGTAGGAGACATCTAATCATCTTAGAATAATACGAATAACGTATGAAAGAAATCAAGGATTCCAAAATCGCCGTGGTGGGGCTCGGCTATGTCGGTCTGCCGCTCGCGGTCGCGTTTGCCGAAAAATTTCCGGTGATCGGCTATGATATCAGCCAAGCGCGTATCGATGAGCTGAGTCAGGGGTATGATCGCACGCGAGAAATCCAGAAGTCTGAGCTTGAAGCGGTAGCGCAGAACCTCACCTTTACGACCAATGAGCGGGAGATGGTGAATGCAAATATCTATATACTCGCCTTGCCGACACCTGTCAATGAATTCAACGTGCCTGATTTTGATCCGTTGATCGCGGCGAGCGAGACAGTGGGCAAATACATCGCGGTAGGAGACGTGGTTATTTTCGAATCAACCGTCTATCCCGGTGCGACCAGAGAGATCTGTGCTCCAGCCATCGAGAAATCTTCGGGACTCGTTTTCAATAAAGATTTTTTCTTGGGATATTCTCCCGAGCGAGTTTCTCCCGCGGATCACAGCAACGTCGCCAAGATCGTCAAGGTGACATCGGGGTCGACTCCGGAGGTCGGGCAGTATGTCGATTCGTTGTACAAAGAAATCATCAGTGCCGGTACCCATCTCGTCTCCACGATGGAAGTGGCGGAAGCCTGCAAGGTGATCGAAAACGCCCAGCGCGATGTGAATATCGGATTTATGAATGAGGTGGCGATCCTGATGAACAAGCTCGGCATCAATACCGCCGAAGTCATCGGCGCGATGCGCACCAAATGGAACTCTCTCCCATTCGTCCCGGGTATGGTCGGCGGACACTGTATCGGCGTCGATCCCTACTATCTGGTACATAAAGCCCAGTCAGTCGGACATAATATGGGGATCCTCAAAGCCACGAGAACGATCAACGATAGTATGGGGTATTATATCGCGCAGCAGATCATCACGCTTGCCTCCAAGAAAAATGTCGCGGCACCGGGAGCCCGAGCCTTGCTTATGGGAGCGACGTTCAAGGAAAATTGTCCGGATATCAGAAATTCCCGACCACTGGATATCAAGAAAGCGCTCGAAGAGATGAATGTCGTGGTAGACGTCTACGATCCGGTCGTGGAACCCAGCGAGATGAAAACGCATTATGGCATCGAGGTCGTCAAAGAGCTGAAAAAAGGCTACTACGACATCATTATTCTGGCCGTGATGCACGACGAGATCAAAGCGATGGAGCCAGATACGATTCGCGCCCTGGGCAAAGACCCTTGTGTCATATACGACGTCAAGTCAGTTCTTCCACCGGGCATGGCCGACGGAGCTCTCTGAGAACCGGTATGTTTCTCACAAAAAAAATCGAGCAGGGGATCGTGCGCGCTACCGTACTTCACCAGGGACAGACCCGCAAAGGGAGTGACGTGCCCTACATTATTCATCCTTTCGCGGTGGCGTTTTTGCTCGCTCACTATACCGACGACGAAGACGTGATTATCGCCGGGCTTCTCCATGACGTGCTCGAAGATGTCGCGACGTATACTGCCGAGGATATGCGCCGGGAATTTGGTGAGCGGGTGCTGGCTATCGTGACTGAAGTGACTGAAGACTTCACGTTGGCAGAACGCGAGGATCACACGCTTCGCAAAGACTCATGGCGGATGCGCAAGGAAAAATATCTCGCCAACCTCGCCGATGACAGCCACGAAGCACTCCTCGTCGCGGCGGCGGACAAGATTCATAACCTGCGTTCGCTCCTCGACCAGTACCGTCTTTTAGGCGATACACTCCCTGAGCCTTTCAACGCGACATCAGAAAATCTTCTCTGGTTTTATGGCGAAGCCACGCGTATCATTGCTGAACGTCTCAAGCATCCTCTGGCAGATGAATTGGTAAAAACTTTTGCAGAAACGAAAAAAATAATCGCTCTGTAGTTGTTTTTCTGATAGAATACTTCTATGCGTATCGGAATTAATGCTTCATTTTTACGCAAGCCTGGCACGGGGATCGGTCAGGTGACTGTTAACTTTTTGGAAAAGTTAAAAGAATTTTCAATTTTCAATTTTCAATTTTCAAACGATGAATCGACCGAATTTTTTATTTATACTGAATCAGAATTTTTAGCACAGGATTATCCAAGAAACTTTCATTTCAAGAATTTCTTACCGTTTTGGAAACGGGACGATTTGGTACGCAAGTGGCTCTGGGAACGACAGGTGGCGCGCGAGGCAATGAAAGACGGCTGCGACGCCTTCATCAGCCTGTACCAGTCATCGACGGTATTTCCTGCGTCACTTATCAATCATCAGAGATCATCAGTACATCACACGATGGTCGTGCACGACATCATCCCGAGGTTATTTCCCAGCTACCGTGGCAACCTGCGCCAGGCGTGGCACTGGAAAATGGTGGAACAGGGGATCACTCAAGCTGATCATATTGCAGCAGTATCACAGCAGACAAAAAATGACCTCGTTCGCGAGCTTCATATTCCGGAAAGCAAAATCTCCGTAACCTCTCCGTCCGTGGCACCGCGCTTCCAGCAAAGAATTTCCCAAGAAACACTGGCAACGATATTGCAAAAATATGGTCTCTCGGAAGGATATATCTACCATGGCGGGGGACTAGAGATACGCAAAAATACGGAAACGCTTTTGCGGGCGTATCAACAGCTAACAATGAACAGTCAACCATTAACAGACAGCGATCAGCCGTCTATCGGAAAGATTCCTCCGTTGGTTATCAGCGGAAAAATCCACTCGAAAAAAAACAAGCTGGCGACGGACGTGGAAAGCTTGATACGAGACTTGGGATTGACGAAAAGCGTGCGTCTGCTCGGATTCATACCCGATGCCGATATGCCGGCATTGTATCAGGGAGGGATTTTTTTCGTCTACCCATCGCTCTACGAGGGCTTTGGATTGCCAGTCCTTGAAGCGCTTTCTCTGGGAGTACCTACGCTGACTTCCGCCGTCTCCTCATTGCCCGAGGTCGGCGGAGATGCGGTCATCTATGCCGATCCGGAGAGCATCGAAGATGTGGCTCGTCAGATGACGCGTCTGCTCGCCGATGAGACGCTCCGTACGGCCCTCAGTGCCAAAAGTGCGCAGCAAGCGCGGCTTTTCAACTGGGAATCTTTCGTCCGCGATATCTTAAAAAGTACACAAGGAGCATCACGATAATGAAAACACTTACCGATTTCAAAAATGTAGTGCCGGCACTCTCTTTCGGATGGAGTGCCAATAAAATATGCCTGGTGTTTCTCAATATGTTGATCGGGTCTGTTTTGATCATACTCTCTTATATGGGAGCACTGACAATCGATCCCATCGACTTTCTTTTTTTCTCTTTTGTGGGCTTTTTACTGGCGCTTTATCGTCCGGGCTGGGCGTTCCTGCTCTTTGTCGGGATGTTGCCGTATGAAAATATCAATATCGCGCCGGAAAGTTTCGGGCTCCAGCTCCGCCCGTACCAGTGGCTCGTGGTACTCGTGGCTTTGGCGCTTTTGGTACGCCTGCTCTTCAAACGTTTTCCGCTGGAAAAGTTCGTACCGAATGTCTGGGATATACTCCTCCTGATTTTTACCCTGAGCGCCTTCATTTCCGCGCTGATCAGTACTGATCAAGGAGCAATGAAACAAAGCGTCATTCTCCTTTCATTCCTCCTGCTCTATTTTGTCTGTCGTATCTTTGTGCGCTCTCTCGATGACGTACGGATGCTGCTGCCATTCATCTTTTCTTCTCTCCTCGTCGTTTCCTGTTATGCGATCATCCAGAATATCCTGTTTCTCTCCGGAAAAGAGAGTCTGGAAGTGATGGCGGGGCGTCC
>JAHFOM010000047.1 GCA_023261685.1 Candidatus Moraniibacteriota bacterium
GCTCGATATCAATCCGGAAAAGATCCGCGATGTCATCGGTCCCGGAGGCAAGGTCATCAATCAGATTATCGATGAGACCGGCGTTTCTATCGACATTGAGGATGACGGATCGGTCTTTATCACTTCTACGGATGAAACGGGTGCCGCCAAAGCCGTGGAATGGATCAATAACATCACGCGCGAGGTACAAGCCGGAGAATTGTTTCAAGCCCGTATCACACGGATTATGAATTTTGGTGCGTTTGCGGAAGTACTGCCGAATCAGGAGGGATTGATTCATATTTCCGAATTAGCAGACAACCGCGTGGAAAAAGTGGAAGACATCGTCAGTGTCGGTGATATTGTGCCGGTTATCGTCAAGGAAATCGATAGTCAGGGACGCATCAATCTTTCACGCAAAGCCGCGCTCCATCAGATGAATCAATAAGAAAATAGTAAGCGATAGTGCAGGAAGAAAAAAACTGGTGTATACTAAGAGGGAGATGGCTCCCTCTTTTTTCTTTTTTAATAAAACATATATGGCATTCTTGTCATCCACAGACAAACAGTCTTCTCAAAATACCGTCGCGGAACAAGAGGCTTCGTTTGCTCCGGTCATTCGGACTTTAGAGGGCGATCTGAAGAATATCACCGGTGGCCAAAACAAAGAAGACGCTTTCGAACCAAGCAGGGCATCAGTCAATCCGTTCAGTACGGGGACAGGAGGACAGGCTCAACCGAAACAAGCTCTACCGAAAAATGAAACACCCCACCCGTTCAGCATCACTCCTCCTGTCACTCAAACCAGTCCGACCTTTTCACCGCCACAAGCGCCGGTTTTGGAGAATGGATTGACTTCGCTTCTTCCCAGTGGAGCGCTTCTCAGTGATCGGCCGGTAACAAGGCATACGCCGGCGTGGATGTTGTATAGCATCGCTATCGCTGTCGTTTGCGTCGTGTTGGGTGGTGGTGTATGGTATTTTTTCTTCAACCAGGAAAAATCAGCTTCGGAACCGGTTGTTCCTGTCGATGTTATTGAGAAAAGTTCGGAGACGAACACAAATTTGCCGCCCAAGCAGGCGCCTTTTTCCTTAGATAACCCAAACTACCTTTCTTTCAACACGGAAACCGTTTCTTCTCTCGATATCCGAAAGACTCTCTCCGAGACAGCTGAGCGCATCAAAACAGCCGATATCGACGTGCCGGTAGAGTTTTTTGTCACTGATCAGAATAATAACCCGCTTGCCTTCAGCCGCTTCGCTTTTTTGCTTGATCTCAATCTGGACGCCGACCTTCTGGCGCTTACTCAAGAGACATTTTCCTTGTACGTTTACAATGACGATGGTCGGGTACGCTTCGGTTTGGCTCTTCGTTTCAAGACTATGGAAGCCGCAACAGACCTTCTCACGAAGACAGAGACCGATATGCCGTATGCTTTGCGGGCACTTATTCTAGAGCCGGGCGTTACTGTTGCCAAGAAATCGATGTTTCGGTCTGCCTCCTATAATCGGTTTGCTGTGCGCTTTTCCAATATTGATGTCAATCAGAATATCTCGCTTGATTATGCTCTGGATAACAATCGATTGTTCCTCGGGACGAGCAAGAATACATTGAGAGTGCTGTTGGATACTTACGCACGGTAGAAAAGGCTCTTTTGGGGCAAAAAAAGAGTGAGAAAAAAAGTCGGCGATTTATTTTTTCTAGAAAAAAAGAGAAAAAATAAAAAAGAGTGAGACAAGACAAAAAAATGCCGAAAACAAAGCTCGGAGGAGCGATATGAATTGACGAAGGCTATTTTTTCTGCTATAATGAATTTGTAGTCAGTTGAACTTTTACAACTTTCCTTCACAATCTCATTGCTCTCGGGTAATGGGAGAACGTTTTCGAACAGTGAAAGAACTCTTACTCACAATCAATCATTGCGAAGAGAGTTCTTTCACTGTTCAAGTGTTCGGACCAACGTGTCCGAGCCGCTCCGCCCTAACACGGAGACCAAAAACAAAAACAAAAGTTCCTCCTGAAAAATAAAAACCGCAGGAGAAAAACAAAAAGAAACAAAAAATCGTTCTTTCAAAAAATCAAAGGCCAAGTGCCAGAGAACGGTGAAGGGAGAAGTAGTTGAACGTTAGGACAACTGCGAAAACTGGTGCAAGTGCACAAACTACAGGAATGTGAAATGGATTACTGATGCTTTCTCACCCGGAGCTAGGTAACCAACATGCCTGTTGGCACATGCAAGTTCGGGCGTTACAGCCAAATATTTTATATTATGGGCGTCGTAACGCCCGACACCAACATTTTGTTCGGTGATCGGGCTACAGAGTGAAGCAAGAGAGATAACAATGGCTGAGAGGCCGTTTTTTTGTTGTTTGTTCACGAGAATTTGAGTGGTTACGAATCCTATTTTGTATTTTCTATTGAAAACAACCTTACTCACACACCTTTTGATTTTTGATATGATACTATAGTATGTATGGGAACATTTTTGATACAATCTGGTCTGGGATCATTAGGTGAGGAATTGGGATGTCGCTACCTGAAAGAAAAAGGCTACAAGATACTCGCGACGAATTATTGCAATACTTCCGGACGACGTATGGGGGAAATTGATATCGTGGCACAAAAAGGGAAGGTTATAGTCTTCGTGGAGGTAAAGACGCGCCTCAAATCAGACAAAGATGATGTGTTGCCGGAAGCGGGTATCACACCGGAGAAACTGCGGAAATTGGAACGCATCGCAGGGCATTACCTCCGGGAAAAGGGTTTTCTGTCGTCCGCATACCACTTTGATGCTCTGGCCATCTTGTATGATCAGACTGAAAAGAAGGCTTCTATACGGCATTTGGAGCATATATTTTTCTGAGGGGCTTGCCCCGTTTTTTGTAACGGGGCTGGACGCTCCCTCCTTTTTCTGTTACCCTTGAAAAAAGAGGTAATTTTTTGAAATAATAAGAGCTATGGCACTGGACACGGCACTTCTCGCAGTATTGAAAGAAAAACTTCTCGAAGAAAAGTCTCGTCTTGAAGCTGAGCTTGGTCGTTTTGCCAAATCGACTGGTGTAGAGGGCAGCTACGAAACTCAGATTGAAAATATCGGCACTGATCCGGATGAAAATGCTACGGAAGTCGAAGGATATGTGGACAATCTTGCTCTAGAAAACAATTTGGAGGGACAACTGAGAGATGTTACCGATGCTTTGCATAAGATGGAACAGGGGACGTACGGGATATGTGAGAATACTAGCAAGGAAATCAACCCAGAACGACTGAAAGTCTATCCTGCCGCTCGGACTGAGATTTAAGCGTTTTGTATTATGAGGCTGCGGAAAGTATTTCGATTGATGCTTTTTGCGGCCTTTTTTCTTTGGCTTCACTTCTGGTTGCGTTTCTCCTTCGGCAATGTGGCGGACTTAGGTGGAGTTTGTAATCGGGGTGGACCGTTTGGCGTGTCCTTGCCTTTGTGGCTGCTCTCCACAGCAGGTATGATAGGAGGCGCTTTCCTTCTTACTCTGTGGTGGCGGGAAAATACCCTGAAATCAGAGTGGCCGTGGATACTGATTCTTATCGGAGGTATAGGAAATCTCTTGGAGCGGACGCTTTTTGGCTGTATTATGGACTATATAGTCCTGCCATTCTTCCCGGTATTCAATCTGGCTGATGTTTTGCTGACTGTCGGAGTTATCGGTGTCTTAATGGAAAAAGTAAAAATCAAAATGAAAAATGACAGTGTAAAATGAAAAACTTAAAGCTGAAACAATTTTTAGATTTTTATCTGTAGTTTTGTATTTTGATTTTTACCTTTTGATTTACTTTGTATGTCCGCTACCGTGTACTCCGCCGCGACCATTGGCCTCGAAAGCGTGGCTGTAGAAGTGGAAGTAGATGTCTTGCCCGCGGGACTACATCATTTCACGCTGGTCGGATTGCCGGACACCGCTATCAAGGAATCGCGCGATCGCGTGAGCTCTGCCCTCAAAAACAGCGGATTCAAGCCGCCGCATCAGTGCGGACGCGTGACGGTGAACTTGGCGCCGGCTGACCTGCCGAAAAATACGCCGATCTATGACCTGCCGATGGCGCTCGGGTTTTTGCTCGCGACGGAACAGTTGTCATTCGATCATCGGAAAAAACTTTTTATCGGTGAGCTGGCGCTCGATGGAAGCGTGCGGCGGGTGCAGGGAGTCCTGCCAATCGCGCTTTTCGCCAAAGAAAAACATTTCACGGAGATGTATGTGCCAGAAGACAACGCCTATGAGGCTGGACTGGTCGAGGACATCGATGTTATTCCAGTGAAAAATCTCTTTGACCTTGCCAAACATTTGAGTGGCGAGGTACGCATAGCGCCCTTGGTACGGGAGCCAGTGGTTTTTGCTATGGAAGAGAATGAAGCGCTCGATATGGCGTACGTATTGGGACAAGAACACGCCAAGCGAGCCCTCGAAATCGCAGCGGCGGGCGGACACAACACGCTTTTCATCGGACCGCCGGGATCCGGCAAGACCCTGCTCGCCAAGACCCTGCCGACGATTCTGCCGCGGTTGGATATGGAGGAAAGTTTGGAAATCACCAAGATATTTTCGATTGCCGGACGTTTAGCGAAAGATAAATCACTCATCACCACGCGTCCGTTTCGTTCTCCTCATCACACGGCGAGCGCCGTATCACTCGTCGGAGGCGGATCCTATCCTCGGCCCGGAGAAATCAGTCTGGCACACCGCGGTGTATTGTTCCTCGATGAATTCGCGGAGTTCTCTCGGCCAGTGCTCGAGAACTTGCGCCAACCGCTTGAAGATGGAGAGATTACCGTCTCGCGTGCCAAAGGATCGCTCTATTTTCCGGCACGTTTTATGTTGGTCGCCGCGATGAACCCCTGTCCGTGCGGGCATAGTGGTGATCCGGAACGCGTCTGCTCGTGCTCGCCCTTTCAGGTGGCGCGTTATCGACAGAAAATTTCCGGACCGATTCTTGATCGGATCGATCTGCACATCGATGTGCCGCGCGTGAAATTCGAGAAGCTGGAAGGAAAGAATACCGGCGCCGAAAAGAGCAGTGCCATTCGCGCTCGCGTAGAAAGCGCCCGCGCCGTGCAAAAAGAACGCTTCAGAGACAAGACGTGTCGGACGAACGCGGAAATGACCAGTCAGATGGTCAAGGAATTCTGCGCGCTCAATCCGGAAACGAGAGAGATACTGAAGAACGCCGTGACGCAGATGAAGCTCTCCGCGCGTGCCTATATGCGGATTTTGAAAGTGGCACGGACAATCGCCGATCTCGCACAATCTTCCACTGTCGAAGTGTCGCACTTAGCCGAAGCCCTCCAGTACCGGTTTAAAGAGTAATGGAGGATGATGCAAGATGAGTGATGCATGATGAAAAAATTATGAATCGTGAATCAAGAATAAAGAATAAGAAAAAAATATCTCTCATATGTTTTGAGATAGGGAAATCCAATCAGTAAACAATAAGTATGTTTGAAAAACCGGAAGTGCCAGTAGCTCAGTCGGGGGAAAAACATCGGAGAGAGAAGGTGTTGAAGCTTGAAGAGATGAGGAGAAATGTAGAGACGCTGGCGGATAGTTTGGGAAAAGGCATAGATGAAGGCATAAAAGAAACCATCGCTGTTTTTAATGTGTTGGATATCCCCACTTCTCAATCCTGTGAGGGGCATCCGGATAGGGAAAGCGGTGGACCGTATCCGTGGGTGCGGGTTGAGGCAGAAGAAGAGCCCGCAGAACGTTTCGTAGGAGAGACGGAGGCGTTTGAAAACACAGCGTTGCAACACGGCGTGTTGTTGGAAACGTTAAAAAGAGGAGAACCCGAGGATCTGTATTGGGGAGTCAGAAAACAGATTTCCGTCAATGAAGAAACTCCAGCTTTTCAGGAGTGGACAAAAAAGAATATTGAGCTTCAAGGAAAAGTACAGGCGTTTCTGGATGCGTTTTACCGAGGCAGAGCGGTCAGTGATGATACGAAGTTGAAGATTGATGAGGGCGTAGGAGGGGTGTTTCACGTGAGGAGTGATGAACCGGCAGAATTGGCGATTATACTGGGAGAAATTACTCCGGAAGAGTTTTCAAACGTAGTGGGGAAGCTCACAGCAAGACAAGAAGAGATGCGTGCATTTACCGATTTTCTCAGAGATACAATATATTTGAAATCGTGAAACAGAAAAAGAGAATCAAGAATTGGAAAAGGAGAATCAAGAATTATGAATCAAGAATTAAGAATGGGAATAAGAAGAAATGAAAAAAGAGGAATGAAATATTTTTCTTTTTTAATCGTACTGTTCTTTCTTGCGGCAATAGCCTTTGCTTTTTTTGGAAAGGAAGATGGAGAAGTGTGGAGCGAGAGTGGTCAGAAAAATATTACAGTGATTGATGGAGGGTTGGATTTTTCTT
>JAHFOM010000048.1 GCA_023261685.1 Candidatus Moraniibacteriota bacterium
TTGGCGAGCTTCGCTGTTCTCGGCTTTGTGATCCGGCCGACCAGCGGGCTTCTGGTTTTGCACTATACGGTCTACTTCGGTGTCGAAATTCAAGGCGTATGGTGGCAAGTTTTTCTGTTGCCGACAGCCAGTATCCTTTTTTTATGCGGACACCTGCTCCTGGCGAGACATTTTTATGGTGGATATGAGAGGATTGCGGCATATCTGATGCTTTTGGGTTCTTGTCTCATCAGCATCGGAATACTGATCGCAAGCAGCAGTATCGCTTTCATCAATTATTGATTTTGTATGGCTTTGGGGAAGCGGGGGTAATATATTTTTTAGAGAGTATGCGCATCGAGCTTTTTCTGTTTCCATTCCTCATCGCGTTTTCCTTGACGATCGGACTCATACTCCTCTTTGTACTCACTCCGCTTTTCCGGCGTTCAGTATGGCGTTCCGATAAGCGTCACGCGGAGAAGAAAGCAATTTCCCGCCTTGGCGGTACGGCGATGCTCATCGCCTTTGCTTTCGCGTTTTTCTTCGATACGCATCTCGTGATCACGCGGGAGTTGTACGGGCTTTTATTCGGATCGCTTCTCATCCTCATCTTCGGCCTCTGGGATGACCTTTCCGAGCTTGGTTGGAAAGTGCAGATTTTTTTTCAGGTGGCGCTGACGGCGCTGATCTTCATCTTTGGTATGCGTATCGTGATGCTGTCCAATCCTTTTGGCGGGGTGTGGATGCTTCCGTACAGCGATCTCGTCATACCGGGATTTCTGGCTCTTTTTGTCTGGTTTTTTCTGGTGATGAATGCTATGAATTGGCTTGACGGCATAGATGGGGCGTGTGGTGGAGTCTCGCTCATTACTCTCGTGACTATTTTTTTCTTGAGCCTGAAGCCGGAGGTGTATCAACCACCTATCGCTATCATCGCTATCATCGGCATAGGCGTGGTGGCCGGGTTCCTTTTATTCAATACGTATCCGGCGCGTATTCTGGCAGGAACAACCGGGTCGATGTTTCTCGGCTTCCTTATCGCCGTCTTGGCTATTATCGCCGGCACCAAAATCGCGACAGCCCTTCTGGTGTTGGCGCTCCCTATCTCAGACGCGCTCTTTGTCATCTGGCGGCGCTTGCGTGACGGCGTATCAATCGTTCAGGCGGATAAGCGCCATCTGCATTACAGGCTGATGACACTCGGCTGGTCTGAGCGTCAGATTGCGTGGTTTTTCTTCGGGGTGACAGGCAGTATCGCCTTGATTGCTTTGAACACGCAGGCTTTAGGAAAGTTTGTCGCTTTGCTTTTAGTATCTCTGCTTATTTTCTCTCTGCTTTTCTTCGTAGAGCATCTGATCCGCAGACAAAAAACGAACAGATAAACAAAATGAGAGAGATACATATCCCATGGGTGAAGCCGATACCGTCAAAAAAGGCGCTCATTGCTTTTGTGATGATACTTCTGGGTTTTTTTCTTATTGCCAGCAGATTTTTTTCAGATGTGGATCGGGGCAATACGAAGAGCGTGCAGATCGGAAATGACGTGTATGTGTTGGAGATCGCTGATACGGACGCTCTCCGAAAAAAAGGTTTGGGAGGGAGGGACAGTCTTTGCGAAACGTGCGGGATGCTTTTTGTATTCGAGCAGCCTGACCGATATGCGTTTTGGATGAAAGATATGCGTTTCCCACTTACGCTTATCTGGCTTGCCGGGGACAGAGTGGTATTCGTCGCGCGCGATATCTCGCCTGATTTTTCCAGCGTTATAGATCCGCCTGCTTCTGCCGATCGGGTTATCGAAATCAATGCCGATCGGGCAGTGGATCTCAATCCCGGAGACCAAGTGCGGTTTTTTCCATGAGAAATCTTTCTGAACGAATAAAACCCCGCCGTTGCGGGGTTTTATCTTTTTTCTCGAGAAAAAGAACCATACTTCAGAATGCTCTCTGGTGTTAGCGATAGGCGCTGACACGGGCAGAATATTTCTTCAGATTTTGCAGTTGTCTGTCGTTCAGTGTTTTAGACTTTTCGATGGCTTGATTGATGAGGGTCTTGGAGAATTCAATCGAAGTTTTATTCGTCACAGAGCCTCGGAAGCCGACATTTTTACGAAGGTAGTCTTCGATGTAGACCTTGTGCTCAGCGCTGAGAGATGAATCGGCATTCTTTTCGAGATAGTGAGCGAGTGCACGACGAGCCAAATGAGTGGAGCCGTTTCCTTTTTCAGCTTGTTCGATGAATGAAGTTTCTGTCTCTTTGCTCAGTTCTTCGGTGACAACGACGGCGTTCTTTGCATCAGCTTTCGCAGTGCTTGGAGATTGACCCTCTGACAATTTGTCTTCGGTATTTGCTGTATTCTCTTCGCCGCCTTTCGTTTCCAGTAGCGTACTCGTACCTTCATCAGTGAGCGTTTGTGAACGTTCTGAGTAGGAATAGATACCGAGAGCGATGGCCGCAACGATGAACACGCTGACGATGATGCGGAGATTTTCCTGAACCCATGCTTTTGCCTGGTCGGCGGAAGAATCTTCGAACATAGGATCTTGTTGTTCCATAGTATTCACCTCTCTTTCTAGTTTGTGATTATGATTTTGAAAGTACCGCTTGCGTTGAAGCCTTTCTCGCTTATCAGGGCTATCTTTTGTGTCATTGATAAGCCATATCGACCCCCTCTGTTCTCATACTACGTGTTTGAAAAATGACTGTCAACTGGACAAAAGAGCAGATTTTTGGCGTGGTAAAAGGAAATTCTTGCGGAAAGAATCAAGCATTGTGAATTGAGAATTACGAATTGAGAATCCCTTCGTCGTCAGAACTCCGGCGGGCAGGCAGGAATTAAGGATGAGGAATAAGAATGCGGGGGAGTACCATAGCTTCCTCATATATTGCAATGGAAAAGCTGATTTTCATTCCGAATAAAAGTTTTGTGTCTCGGAGTATGCCGGCAAAAAATATTTTCTTACTATCGGCATTCGTTCTTGATTCTTGATTCACAATGTTTGATTCTTCATTGACGCTTCTTGATTTGTAAAAAATAATTTGCAATTATTTTTTTTCAGAGATCGGATACTCTTGACAGATATTTTTTATGCTATGCATTTTACAAAAAAAAGAGTATACTGAATTCATACGAAATTTTTTTCGTATCACGCACAAAAAAATATTTGTCGTGCAAAATAAAAAATAAGCCCCACCGCTCTTGTTTTGCATAAACTGATGCGATACAAGGAGTGAGGTGCGGTATAGAAGGAGGTGAGTATTATGGCAGCTAAGAAAAAAGCAGTAAAGAAAGTTACCAAGAAAAAGGTGACTAAGAAAAAGGCAGTAAAGAAAGTTACCAAGAAAAAAGCGACCAAGAAGCGCAAATAGTTTTCCTTCTTTTGGTTCAAAAACAAAAAATCCCCGTAAATCGGGGTTTTTTGTTCGCCTATTTTTCAGACAGAGGCATCGTTTGCTTCCCGATTACTTTTTTTCCGGTGAATCTCCAGTATGCGAGCCTTGTTCGCAAGATCGCGGTGTATCCGAATGAGCGCACCGGGAAAAAACAGAGAAGCGATGGTCTTTAGGTGAGTACTTTGCTCCGGACTGATTTCCAGAAAGATACTGAGAGTGCTTTGTAGCGGAAAAAAATTACTGGCGTCTTCTAAAAGGCGCGTATAATGGTCCATGCCTGTTTTTCCGCTTACGAGAGCATTTTTTGGCTCAAAAAGACGAACATCTTTCGGCGCGCTCTCATAGAGATTGAGAGAAAGGTAGGGGAGATTGGCAGTGATGATGACTTCGCCTGTTGCCAACAGCTCTTTTGACAATGGCTTGAGAAGATCGCCGATATGGAATTCGATGCTATCAGCGACAGTATGTCGCTTAGCATTCTTTTTTGCGACGCTGACTGCTCGTTCGGAAATATCGGTAGCATACAGAGAGAATCGAGAATCGAGAGTTGAGAGTTGAGGATGGGATTTTATAAGTTCAGACGCGAGTGAAATGATGACGTTCCCACTTCCTGTGCCTATATCAATAATACTTGCAGTATGACGTCTTGTATCCGAGTCGCCAGGGAGTTGTTGTTCGGTGTCTGTTAATCGTCTGAGCGCGAGTTCGACGAGGAGCTCTGTTTCTGGTCGGGGGATGAGCGTGTCTTTGGTGACGAAAAAATCACGCCCGTAGAATGCCTTGTGACCAGTAATAAGCGCCACCGGTTTCCCGGCAGCGCGTTCTGCAAAAAAAATTCTCGCGCAAGATTCGCTTTCTCTCTCCATAACGTACTCCGGATGAGCTATGACGAATACTTTTTCTTTTCTCAGTGAATGGGCGAGGAGAATAAAAAAATCTTCCGGAGCGATAGACCAGCTTCCGGAAGCGAGAAATTCTTTTTGTAATTCCGCGATGGTCATAATGTAAGTCCCTTTTTCATCCGAGAGAAGATTTCAGAAATTTTTTAGGGAACCATGTGGCGAAATTGTTTCAATTCCGGTGCGGTTCATCTAAAAACTTTTGGAATCTTTTCTCTTGTTTTCTACCAAATAAAGCACCGGTACAATCAGGTTACCCGTTATTGTCCCTGCCTTTCCAGTTTTCGGTGCATATCTTCTTCTTCGAGGGCGGCGATGATAGCTTCGAAATTGCCGTTGAGAACGTGCGGGATGTTGCTCCATGACATCTTGATACGGTGATCAGTGATGCGATCTTGAGGAAAATTGTAGGTGCGGATTTTCTCGCTACGATCCCCGGTGCCGATCTGGCTCTTGCGGGCGTCGCTCATTTCTTGGATGCGTTTTTCTTCCTGCAGCTGATAGAGGCGCGAACGGAGCACTTTGAGCGCCTTCTCCTTGTTTTTGATCTGTGATTTCTCGTCTTGGCAGGAAACGACCAGCCCGCTCGGCATATGTGTGATACGCACCGCGCTGTAGGTCGTATTGACGGATTGTCCGCCCGGCCCTGAAGAACAGAACGTGTCGATGCGGAGATCGACCGGGTTGATGGTGATTTCCACTTCCTCCACTTGGGGCAAAACGACGACGGTGGCGGTGGAGGTATGGATGCGTCCGGCTTTTTCTGTTTCTGGAACGCGTTGCACCCTGTGAACGCCGGATTCGTACTTCATCTTCTGATATATGGGAGTCTGATTCCCGCTCCGATTGATTTCGAATATCACTTCTTTGAATCCGCCTACCTCTGTCTGATTGGAATGGAGTATTTCTACGTGCCAGCCTTGTTTTTCGGCATAATGGGTGTACATCCGGAAGAGTTCCGCCGCGAACAGGCTGGATTCGTCGCCGCCGGCTCCGCCACGGATCTCAACGATGACGTCTTTGTTGTCGCTTGGATCTTTGGGAAGGAGGAGAAGTTTGAGCTCATTTTCCAGAAGGTTCTTTTCTTCGGCAAGCGCGATGTTTTCTTCTATTGCCATCGATTTCAGCTCTGCATCAGCATCGTCAGTATGAGTGAGTTCGGCGTTGCCCTGCATATTTTTTTCGATCACGTCCAAACGCTCGATACGTCCCATAAGGGTATCGAGTTCGGCTTTGCGTCTGCCGAGCGTGGCGAGTTTTTTTTGGTCGCGGCCTGTTGCAGGATCGCTGAGAGCCACATTTATTTCCTGGTATTCACGCCGGACGCCTTCGAGAAGAGATTGCATATTATGAGAGATATCATACGTATAGAGTAGCACGGAGACTTCTAAAAAAGAAAATCCCGATTCTTGTGAGAATGGGAGTCAAGACGCTTTCTGGAAATTTTGGGGAAGCCGGTGAGAGCAGAGAAGAATCGTGAGCCAGTCGTGAATCCGTGAGTCTCAGGATGCCGCCAAAAAAAGAAAGCGTCACAAAGACCGCTATTTCGCAACGGTTTCTTTTTCTTTTTTGACTGTCTCTTTTTTGTCGCCAACTTTGGCTTTGGAAGCCTTGAGACGCGCCGTTTGCTTGGCTTCGGACTTTTCGGCCAGTTTTTTGAAACGATCAACTCGTCCGGTCGTATCGATGACCTTTTTCTTGCCAGTGTAGAATGGATGACACTGCGAACAGATTTCCGTGTGCATCTTCTCTACGGTAGAACCGGTCAAAAGCACCGCGCCACAAGAACAGGTGATAGTCGCCTCTTGAAAATAGGTTGGATGAATATTCGGTTTCATAAGTCAGTATGCGGACAAAAGTAACGTAGAAACAGTCTACCAGAGGATCAAAAAGTTGGCAAGCCTGCCCTCTTACATTCCATCCTGATAAGTAAGTAATGTCCGCTTACCTTAGTCCAGCCACCAAAAGTAATTTTTTGTCTCCATTCCACCACTCATCAGGACCTCTCGGCTGAACGAGAAAAAAGTCGCCCCCAATCAATGGCGGAGAAGCTTCTTTTTTCGAGCCGAGAGACCTTCT
>JAHFOM010000002.1:0-17837 GCA_023261685.1 Candidatus Moraniibacteriota bacterium
TCAAGTATTCAATTATTTATTGGTGTTTCAAAAATTGGTGCATTGTACATTGATTGAAAATTGAAAACAGGAAATTGAAAATTATTTACTTCAGTAAAAGAACGATTTTTTTGAGTTCATCAACGAGTCTGTCAACATCTTGCTCGGTATTGTAAATGGAAAATGAGATGCGGGTCGTGGCGGAGAGTCCGAGGGCTCGGTGGAGCGGGGCGGTGCAGTGTTCGCCGGCACGGACGCAGATGTTTTGTTCGCCGAGCAAGTGTGCGATATCGTGCGGATGGATATTGGCGAGAGTAAAAGCGATGATGCCGCTCCGTTCCTGTATACTTTGCGGACCGATGATGCGTATCGTGTCGCGGAATGTTTCTTGTAATTTTTGGACGGCGTATTCTATGAGGGAGAGTTCATGGAGGCGGATGTCGGCGAGTGAGGTGGCGGAGATATAATCGAGTGCGGCGCCTAGTGCGATGACTCCGCCGATGTTTGGGGTGCCCGCTTCAAAACGCGTTGGTATGGCTTGATACAGAGTTGTAGGAGCACAGGCGTCCAACACCATCCCACCGCCGAATGTCACGGGCGACAGTGTTTCAAGGAGTGCTTGTTTCCCATAGAGGACTCCGACTCCGGTCGGTCCGAAGGCTTTGTGCGCGGAGAAGGCGATGAAGTCAGCGTCCCATTCCGTGACATCGATCGGAATGTGCGCGATAGCTTGCGCGGCATCAACGAGTACCAGTGCTTGAGAATTCTTTTGTTTCACTTGGGCGGTGATTTCTTGGACGGGATTGATTGTGCCGAGGACGTTGGAGACGGCGGAAAAAGCGACGATGGCGGTTTCTCTATCAACGAGCTTCGCCAGTGCTGCGAGATCAATGCGCTCATCGGCATCGATCGGCGCAATGCGGAATTCGATGTTTTTTCTTGCGGCGAGCTCTTTCCACGGGAGAAAATTGGAGTGGTGTTCCATCTCGGTCACGACGATGTTCTGTCCTGGTAAGATGCCGTGTTCCAGAAGTTGGGCGACGAGATTGATAGAGGCGGTCGTACCGGAGGTAAAAACAATTTCTTGGGGGCTCTGCGCGCCGATAAAACGGGCGACGGTCTCGCGCGCCTTTTCAAATTTTTCCGTCGTTTGTTCCGCCAGAGGATAGAGTCCGCGGGCGATGTTCGTGGAGTGCTGTTCCAGATACTCCTGTTCCGCATCGATGACCATTTGAGGCTTCAGTGCTGTCGCCGCCGAGTCCAAATACACCAGATCGGGGCGGTGGGTGAAGATGGGGAAATCTTTTTTGAGCGTTTGTGGATTGAACATAGTATTCGTAGAATTTTCAATGAATTTTTAAATCATCAATGATTATTTTTTTTAGAAATTGATTCATTGTACATTGATTGAAAATTGAAAACTGGAAATTGAAAACTACTATCAAGGGTCTGCATTTTTTCCAGTGCTTCGTTGAAAAATCCGTTTATGAGTAATGTTGTCGCTTGGGCCTTGGAAAGTCCTCGGGATTCCGCGAAAAACAGTGTTTCTTGATTGAGCGGGGCGGTCGTGGCGGCGTGACGACACCGCACATCATTGGCGAGGATTTCCAATGTTGGTTCGGCAGATGCCTTGGCATCAGGAGAGAGGAGTATCGTCCGACTTTCTTGGGAAGTATCGCTCTGTACCGCAGCTTTCCCGATGTGTATCAGTCCGTTGTAGGTGAGGGCGGATGCCTGAGACAGAACGCTTTTGACGAGGGTGTGCGAGACGGTATGCGGAGCCGTGTGTCTCTGGTTGATGGTGAGTGTGAACGCGTCAGCGTCCCGACCCACAAAAAATGCGAAGATATGCGCCTCGGCGCCCGCGCCCGCGAGCTCAAAAGTAATCGCGCCGGAACGGTTGAACAGGAAGAACACGCACTGCTCGTTTTCTTTGAGCGTGTATGTCTTCTTTTTGTTGTGAGTGATGTTGATGTAATTCATAAAAAGCTCAAATAATCAAAACACAAAAGACCAAACAAAACACAGTTTTCAAAACACAAATAGTATAACCTTGGGTACTGTGCTTTGGATTTTGTTTGGCTTTTTGTGCACTGAGTTTTGTGTTTTTCTGATTACCCCACACTGCCTTCCATCTCCATATTGATCAACCGGTTCAGTTCAATCGAGTACTCAAGCGGAATTTCCTTGACCACGGGAGCAATAAAGCCGTTGACGAGCAAGCCTTCGGCGTCTTCTTTTTTGATGCCGCGGGAAGTGAGGTAAAAAAGCTTGTCGGCGCCGATTTTTTCCACCGTCGCCTCGTGTTCTATGGTGGCGCTCGGTTCTTGAGAACGCATGGTCGGGTAGGTATCGGAGCGAGAAATATCATCGATGAGGAGTGCGTCGCAGACGACCGACGCCTTGGCATTTTTGGCGCTCTTGGCGATATGGACGAGGCCGCGGTAAGAAGTACGTCCGCCGTCTTTGGCGATGGATTTGGAAACGACACGCGAAGTAGTATCGGGTGCGAGATGGACCATCTTGGCACCGGCATCCTGATGCTGATTTTTGCCCGCATAGGCGATAGAGAGCACTTCGCCGTGAGCGCCACGACCAGTGAGGTAGACGGCCGGGTATTTCATCGTGACACCGGAACCGATATTGCAGTCTATCCATTCCATCACGGCACCCTCACCGGCCTGCGCGCGCTTGGTCACGAGGTTGTAGATGTTTTTGCTCCAATTCTGCACGGTCGTATAGCGGACGCGCGCGTTTTTTTTGACGAAGATTTCCACGACGGCGGAGTGGAGCGAACTGGTGGTGTAGATGGGCGCGGTACAGCCTTCGACGTAGTGTACGGAACTGCCTTCCTCGGCGATGATCAAGGTACGTTCGAACTGTCCGAAGGCCTCGGCATTGATACGGAAATAAGCCTGCAGGGGAAGTTTGACTTCTACGCCTTTAGGGATGTAGACGAATGATCCGCCTGACCATACCGCGGAATTGAGGGCGGCGAATTTGTTGTCGTGCGAGGGAATAAGCGTGCCGAGGTATGCTTTGACCAACTCCGGATATTTCTTGAACGCGGTATCCATATCGCAGAATATGACACCGAGTTTTTTCAATTCTTTGTCGAAACTTTCATACACCACTTCCGATTCATACTGTGCGGAAACACCGGCGAGGAATTTCTTCTCCGCTTCCGGAACCCCGATGCGATCATAGGTGTCCTTGATTTCCTGAGGAAGATCTTCCCAAGAATTGGATTGGTGGTCGGTGGCTTTCAGGTAGTAGGTGATGGCAGAAAAATCGATCGGTGAAAGATCCGCGCCCCACACCGGCAACGGCATTTTCTTGAAAAGCTCATACGCGCGCAGACGGAAATCGAGCATCCACTTGGATTCTTCTTTGACGCCAGATATTTCGGAGACGATTTTCTTGGTCAGTCCGAGCTTGGTCTTGTGGACGGAGTGCTCGGGCATCGAAAAACCGTACTGGTAGTCGCCGAGATCGATATTCTTTGGCTGGTTGTTTTTCTTCATACTTCTATTTCATCGAATCCATCTTTTTCAATTTTCTGGGAAAGCAGAGAGCCGCCTGTTTTCACCAATCTTCCGCCTTTCATCACGAGCACCTCTTGGGGACGGATGTATTTGAGAAGGCGGGTGGAATGAGTGATGAAGACGAGTGTCGTCGTTTTGGGAAGGTGTTTCTTCAGAAAATGGGCGATGGTTTTCAGGGCATCTACATCCACGCCGGTATCGATTTCATCAAACAACGCGAACTGCGGAGCGAGGAGGACCGCCTGCAAGGCTTCGAGCTTCTTTTTTTCTCCCCCAGAGAAGCCGTCGTTTAAGGAGCGGGTGAGAAGCTCATCCTTGATATGCAACTCAGTTGCGTATTTCTTGACTTGTTTGTGGAGCGTCACTGGATCCATCTGTTTTTCCAGTGCCAGACGGAGCAGGGCAAAGACCGTTACGCCGGGGAGCGCCAGCGGCGTTTGGAATGATAAGAATATGCCGAGCTTGGCACGTTTGTCGGCTGAAAGATTTTTAATATTTCCGCTTCGACGGTCAAGCTTCTTGCCTATGGTTATTTTTGAGGCGCGGGAATAGATGATCTCCGGGTGCCCCATAATGGCGCTGGCGAGGGTGGATTTGCCTGAGCCATTGGGCCCCATCAGCGCGTAGGTTTTGCCCGGCTGGAAATCAAACGAAATATCGTCGAGGATTTTCTGCTTGCCGATAGAGACGGAGAGGTTGTGAAGAGAAAGCATAGTTATGAATGTGAAGTATGATGAGGAATGAGACTGGCGATGGAGATATCCGTAAGCGTCGATTCTATTTTGTTTTCCAATACGCGCCAAACTTCGTTGGTCTGACAGTGACTGACATGGAAGCAGGGTAGAGTGCCGCTCGGGGCATCCACGGTCTTGATCGGTCCGTCGAGTGCCGAGAGAACCTCCCAGACACTGATGTCCGTGGCAGGTCGGGACAGGACATAACCACCCGCAGTGCCTTTGGTGGCCTCGACGATGCCGGCGCGCCTGAGTGTCTGGAGAATCTTCTCCAGATAGCCCGCGGGGAGATTTTCGGCTTGGGCAAGGGTATGGATGGAGGTGGCACCGCTTTGCTGCGCGAGCATCACGATAGCCCGCAGTCCGTAATAAGCCTTTTTGGAGACTTTCATACTGTTATGATGAGATGCTTCGATATGCTCAGGATGGGATTGGCGTTTCAATTCAGACTCAATTTGTCTGAATTAAGAATAACAGAGGGATGAAAGGGTGTCAACAAAGGGTTCTTGCATTCCATTTTGGTATGCAATGTCCGCTCATCTTGGTTTCTTGGTTCAGCCACCAAAAGAATTTTTTGTTTCCATTCCACCACTCATCAGGACCTCTCGGCTGAACGAAAAAAGTCGCCCCCAATCAATGGCGGAGAAGCTTCTTTTTTCGAGCCGAGAGGCCTTCTTCACACAGTGTGCAACGAGAGCCAAAAAATTCTTTTGGTGGCTGAACTGAGGTGAGCGGGCATTACTTATCAAAATGAAATGCAAAGTTTGTCCTATTGGAGCCTTTTCTTTTCTGTTACAATAGAGTACACTGGCAATTTCAGAAGAGGAGTCAGTAAGGAGAAAGCGCTATGCAAAAACCGTATTTGGGGTTTTGGGAAAAATTGGAAAAGCCTTTTTTTGTTTTGGCGCCGCTCGCCAATGTGACGGACGCAGTTTTTCGGCGTGTCATCGCTGGCTATGGCAAACCAGATGTTTTGTGGACGGAATTTGTCTCAGCAGACGGATTGTGTCATCCCAAAGGGCGGGAAGCATTACTCCGAGACCTCTGGTTTACCGAGGGTGAACGCCCGATCGTGGCGCAGCTGTTTACGGCGCATCCGGAGAAAATGTTTGAGGCATCCAAATTGGTGGCAGAGCTCGGGTTTGACGGGATCGATATCAATATGGGCTGTCCGGATAAGAACGTGATGAAACAAGGAGCGGGAGCATCCTGTATGCGGGATCCGGCGCTGATGCAGAGTCTTATTCTTGCTGCCCGTGAAGGGACGCAAGCATCCGGCAAGGAGCTGCCTGTTTCCGTGAAAACCCGGCTTGGTTTCAATGAAGATACTTTGGAAGCTTTACTTCCAAAACTCTTGGAGGTAGCGCCCGCGGTGATTACCATTCACGCGCGCACGAAAAAAGAAATGTCCAAAGTGCCGGCGCGCTGGGAGCGAGTCAGGCGCGCGGTGGAGATAGCGGAGGGAAGTGGCACGCTCATCATCGGCAACGGTGACGTCCGCGATCTGGCGGATGCCCGAAATAAGGTTGAAGAGACGGGGGCAGACGGGGTGATGCTCGGACGAGCAATTTTCGGCAATCCGTGGCTGTTTGATGAAGGGAAAAAGATTGTGACGGTGGAAGAAAAACTGCGTGCCGCCGTCCTGCATACGAAGCTCTTTGAAGAAGTATGGGGTAATACCAAAAGTTTTGCCTTGATGAAAAAACACTATCAAGCGTATGTCAATAATTTTCCGGAAGCGAAAGAACTGCGCGCGCAGATGATGGAATGTCAGAGTGCCGAAGAGATAGAAAATGTAGTGACGGTATTTTGCGCGCAGCACAAAGATATACTCTCGCTTCCGGTGTAGTGTCTTGTAGTGATTAAGAAAGACTCTGTAAACTTTTTTTCAAAAAAATACCCCGATGTGTTAAGCATCGGGGAGTGAAGTTTTTTAGAGCTGATGGCGTGGATGGGAGTTAACAGTTTGTTACTCGCCATTCCATTGTTTCACCAGCGCACAGAGGAACGACAACATCGTTGTCGCCAAAGTGATATTCGTTTTGGACAACCCATGGACGACGCTCAAAGGTGATCGTATCCTCATTGAGCGGGACATTGCGTATGACCGCGCCATTGACGCTCATAAAGTCCTCGAAGCGCTGATCCAGAGCACCGGCTTTTTCAAACGCTGCGATGTACATCGCGAGACTGACCGGAGCCACAAAGGCGCCGGCACAGCCGCAGTCTGCGAGTTTGGCTTGTCCTGTCGGTCCGTCTTTTGGGTGGGGGGCAGTGTCATCGCCGGCACAAAATTTCTTGTTGCCGATCATTACCGCTGCAATAATTGCCTCCTGATCTTCTCGGTGTTTGTAGAGCGGGAGACAGTAACGGTGAGGGCGGAGACCACCCTCGAAAAGGCTGTTGACGGAATACCACAGGTGTTGGGGTGTGACCGTTGCCGTCACATTTGAAGAAGTGTCTAGTATGAACTGGACAAACTCCATTGTGGAGAGGTGTTCTCCCACGACGTGCAGGTTGGGATACTTATCCGCCAGCGGCGCCATCTGTTCTTCGACAAAGCGACGCTCGAGATCAAGAACGTCCGGATGAGTTGCCGTTTCGCCATGGACTAAGAGTCGGACGCCGTATTGTTCCATATATGCAACAGCTCTTTCAACATGAAAGAGTGTCGGGACACCGGCTTGTGAACCCGTCGTACCGAGTTTATCGTTTTTTGGATAGAACTTGAAGTCCATATCGTGTTCCTTGGCGAGACGGATATCCTCTTCTGTCGTGCCTTGGTGGAGGTAGACGGTCATCCGGGGGAACCGCTCGGCTTGTTCTCGCGAGAAGCCTTGCGCGATGAGGGCGTCCACGATTTCCTGACGGTAGATGAGTGCTTCTGCTGGAGTCCGTATCGGTCCGGTATTGGGCATCACAGTCATCCGTGCGTAGTAGTATGCCGAATGCATTACGACTGCTTCCATTCGTGTGTCTCTACGGAAGTGTCCATGCCAATTGTCCGGCCGTCGCATTATAAACTTTGTAATGCGACCGGTAGAGTCTCTTTCCAAGATTTCCATTTTCTTTCCTCTCAAGTGGTAGGGTTTCAGGGATTGGCTTGTTGAGTCAGATATTCTTGCAGCCGCGGACTTTCAATGACGAGGTTCGCAAAAAATCGCGGGCCGTCGCCGTACCAGAATGGTCCGGAGGTGCACTGTACTCCAGCGGCCCCGGCTTCGAGGTAATCAACGACGTCGTCCCCGGTCAGTATTCCGCCAGAGCCGATGACATCGATGTCTTCTGGGAGTATTGCTCTGGCTCGTTTGACCAGATTGAGTGAAATCGCCTTGATGATTGGACCGGACAGCCCAGCCTTCCCATCGTTGGGCGAGGTCGCTGGTTTCCCATTTGCATCTCGGCAGATGACATTGGGCAGGGTGTTGCTGAACACCACCGCTCTGATAAACTGCCGATAAGTCATAATGTGATGGAGGACTTCTTTGAGGAAGCTCTCTGTCACTGTTGGCACATTGGAGAAATCGAGATGCGGATAAAGGGCGGTGAGTTCCTCGCGTTCTTCCAGAGTGACGTACGGTGAGAGTTTGATCCATATTGGACAATCGATATCCAGTTCTTTGGATGCTTCAAGTACCTGAATCATCGAGATGATGTCGTAGGCTATCGGAACCGTTTTCTTGTCGTGGGCGTTTGGACAGCCGAAGTTCATTTCTACGCCTTTAGCAGAGGTAGATTGAAATACTGTTAATCCCTTGACGTAGTCTTCTACCGAGAAACCGGCAATGCTCACTATCACGGGATAGGCTGGCGCAGGAAAAAGCTGGGAGAGTTCCAGTGCTGCCTGAGAATATCCCATATTGGGCATACCGAAAGCATTGAGCCCGAATTGCAGTTCAAGGAATTTTTGCCATTCATCAGGGTAGGAAAGAATGCCGTCATTGCCTGATCGTGCGTCAGGCGTGTAAGAACCGGTGACGACGGCGCCGAGGAGAAGATTCCCTCGCCGCATATAAGGAATGACACTTTCAGGGGTTTTGCAGGCACCAGCTCCGACCATAATTGGGAAGAGCATTGGGATACCGCCAACGAGATAGGTCATTGGGTGTTTTCCTTTCTTGAGGGTTGTTTGGGTGATGTAGTTGTTAAAGAAAGGTAATCCTAGAATCAGAATTACAGCGTAGGATAGCACATGCATAGCTTGGGTCAATGTTTATGGAGCGGAGTCTCTGATGCCGCCTTACCCTTTTCATTTCTCTCGAAATAGCCTAGGCTTACCGTATATATACGATTTTTTCTATGAATATAGCGGTACTGGTATCGGGCGGGGTGGACAGTTCGGTGGCTTTGCGTCTTTTGAAAGCAGAGGGGCACCGGCTTACGGCTTTTTATCTCAAAATTTGGCTGGAAGACGAATTATCTTCCTTGGGCGAGTGTCCGTGGGAGGATGATCTGGCTTTTGTGCGCGCGGTGTGCGAGGAGGCAGGGGTACCGCTTCAGATCGTGCCGTTCCAGAAAGAATATTGGGAGCGGGTAGTCGGGTATGTGATCGAGGAGGTAAAAAGTGGCCGGACACCCAATCCCGATATGCTCTGTAATGCGCGGATCAAGTTCGGCGCGTTTTACGATGCGTTCGGTAAGGATTTCGACAAAGTGGCGACGGGACACTATGCGCAAACAGAAGAAGCAGCAAAACAAGTTTTGCTTAGAATGTCGCCGGATAGGATTAAAGATCAGACATATTTTTTATCACAACTTTCACAGGAGCAGCTCTCCAAGGCGCTTTTCCCGATCGGCAGTTTTGAAAAAGAGCGCGTACGGGAATTAGCCGCAGAGTTTCATCTGCCCAACGCTACGCGCAAAGACAGTCAGGGAATCTGTTTCCTAGGAAAGATTCCCTTTGACAAATTTCTGGAGCATCATCTCGGCAAACGGCCCGGAAAGTTGATCGAATATGAAACGAAGCAAGTACTAGGAGAGCATAACGGCTTCTGGTATTTCACAGTGGGTCAACGGAAGGGCATCGGCCTGTCTGGCGGGCCGTGGTTTGTCGTCGCCAAAAATCCGGATACCAACGAGGTATTCATTTCTCACAGCGATCATCGCGATCTTCTCGCGCGAGACACTTTTACAGTGGGAGGATTGAATTGGGTTTCCGGCGAGAAGCCGATAAAAACAATATTGTCAGTCAAGGTGCGCCACGGTGCCAAGCAGTATCCGGCTATGATTGAATTTCTGGAGAATGGCAGATTAAAGGTTTCGTTGCAAGAAAAAGATCAGGGTCTGGCTGCCGGTCAATTCGCGGTATTCTATGATGGCGCATATTGTCTCGGTGGCGGCGTGATTGAGTAGGTACTTAGCGGTTTCACCGCTAAGTACCTCTGAGGAGCGAGTAAAGAAATGCTATGGCAATTCGTAAAGATAAGATTGTATTTTTTGAACAACGGCTGGTGGATTTTTTCCGCAAGGCTGGGCGGGAGCATTTGCCGTGGCGTAAACCCCGAAAAGCTTCGCCTCGGGGCAAGAAGAATAGTACCGCGTATGAGGTGTGGGTGTCGGAAATAATGCTGCAACAGACGCAGGTCAGCCGGGTGATCGGCTACTACACGCGGTTTCTCAAACGTTTCCCTGATGTCGGATCTTTGGCGCAAGCATCTTGGGAAGAATTTTTGCCGTACTATGAGGGATTGGGGTACTATGCGCGCGGACGCAATATGCTCAAGACCGCAAAAGTGCTGACAGAACAGTATGCCGGAATCTTTCCACGGGATAAAAAGCTCCTGCAAACATTGCCAGGCATCGGTCCGTATACGGCATCAGCCATTCTGAGTTTCGCGTACGGGGACAATCACCTGGCGTGGGATACCAATCTCAAGAGAGTGCTTGGCAGATTTTTCTTCGGCGGGAAGCAGCTGATAGGTGATGAGGTATTTTGGGAAGATAAGTTTCAGACGCCGAAAAAAGTTTTGAACGCGGCATTGATGGACTTCGGGAGCGCCGTGTGCGTAGCGCGTCCGAAATGCGGTATCTGCCCGCTTTCCGCGCGCTGCGTCTATTATCGGGAGAAAGGCAGCGGGGAGCAGTCAACAGCTAACAAAAAACAGCTAACAAAAAATAATCAACAGGCATTAGTCAGCAAAAAACAAAAGATAGATTGGAGGGAAGCGCAGGCGTATGTTTTTTTGCACGAGCATCATACGATCTACTATTCTTCTGATGCAAACAAGTTTCAGCCATTCATACTGCCGTCTGGTTATACTACGCGCGCTGGTATCAAGCAATATTTCCAAGAAAAATACGGACTTTCTCTTTCCGTGCGACCGCCGCATCAAAAAATGATTATCAGTGGTGGTCCGATATTGTTGGTCAATGCTCAGATCCTCCGGGGGAGTCCGTGCTTTGAGATATTTCATAAAAAAGATGTCAAGTGGTATACTATCAGTAAGTGAGCTGATGCTTTTTTAAGCTTACTCAATAATAATGAAGATGTACACGTATGGGAAAAATCATCGGTTTGATAGTGATTCTTGTTGTAGGCGGAGGTATTTTCTTTTTCTTCGGTAAAAACAATCAAAAGGCCTCAGCTCCAACGGTGTCTGAAATGGAGGCGGCACCCTCGATTCAGCAAAAAGCGGCTCCTCTTTCCGGGGAGACAAATGATACTGCTTTGACATCGAAGCAAAGCACCCAAGAAATTCTCGTCAAAGCCAATAACTGGTATTTTGAGCCGGAAGAAATCAGAGTCAAAGAAGGCACGCGCGTGAAGATTATCCTAGAGGGAGTTTCGGGCACTCATATATTTGCTATTCCCGAGCTCGGAGTCAAGAGCGAGACAGTGAAACCCGGGGAAAAAAAGACGATAGAGTTCAGTGCTGACAAAAAAGGAGAATTTTCTTTCAAGTGCGCTTTGCTCTGTGGAGAAGGTCACAGCGGTATGATCGGTAAGTTGATTGTTGAGTGATACGTCTATGCAGTTCCGCTCATTCAATGTCTATTTCTTTTTTCTGCTCTTACTCGGCGTAGGGACGGTCGTGTTCCTTATCTTTCAGCCGTTTCTGACCGCTATCGTGGCGGCTGCCATTCTGTCCGCTCTTTTCAAAAATCCTTACCATACGTTGGAAAAATGGACACATGGACAGAGAGGGTGGAGTGCTTTTTTGACTTGTCTCCTCGCTATTTTCATCGTCGTGACCCCTATTTTTCTCGTGCTCAGTTTGGCGATAGGAGAAGCGAATAATCTGTATCATACGCTCGGCGAAGAGTCGGCGCTGGAAAGAGTGATCAATCAGACCATCACCACGGCGCGGGCGACTCCATATCTCAACCTCTTTTTCGATACGCAGACACTCAACCAGGAGCGTATTCTGAGCGATATTCGGCAATTCAGCCAGAATGCTCTCGGACTGCTCCAAGCGGCGTATCGGGGGATTACCAATTTTGTGTTCTGGGTGTTCGTGATGTTTTTCACGCTGTTTTATTTCCTGATTGATGGCAAGCGCGCGCTCAAGTATCTGATGATGCTCAGCCCTTTGCGCGACGAGCACGACAGACTGCTTATCAAAAAATTCGTCTCCATCAGCCGCGCGACGCTCAAAGGGACGCTCGTCGTCGGTATCATTCAGGGGCTTTTGGGCGGCATCACATTTTGGATCGCGGGCATTCCGTCGCCGGCTATCTGGGGCATCGTTATGGTGCTCTTATCAGTCATACCTTTGGTTGGATCGGCCATTCTCTGGATTCCCGCCGGCATTATCCTCCTTTTACTTGGGGATGTCTGGCAGGGGGTTTTTGTACTTGCCGTGGGAGCTGGCATTATTTCTATGGTTGACAATGTCCTGCGGCCGAAACTGGTCGGCAAGGACACGCAGATGCATCCGCTGATGGTATTTTTCGCGACATTGGGAGGGATTTCGTTTTTCGGTTTGCCGGGATTCATTATCGGTCCGATTATGGTATCGCTTTTTCTCGCTTTGGGTGAAATTTATACCATTGAGTTCCGTGACCAGCTGAAAGAATACAATGGCTAGTTTGTAGGCGGTAGCTTCTTAGCTTTTTAGGAGAATCCTGACTCAAAGTCTACAAGCTACTCGCTAATAAGCTACAAGCTATGAATGAGTGGCAACACATTCCTCTAATGCTTGACCCGGTCGCTTTTACGATCGGGTTTTTTCCGGTGTATTGGTATGCGCTGTGGTTCTTATCCGGCTTCTTGGCGGTTCTGATGCTGGCTATCTTTCTTGTTCGGAGGGGTCAGGCACCGTGTGCTGAAGAGCGCGTTCCTGACCTTTTTTTCACGATTTTTTTCGGCGCCCTGATCGGCGGTCATATCGGGTATGTGTTTTTCTATAACCCTAGTGTTTTCTTGTCGGCACCGCTTCTGGCAGTACTTCCTTATGATTTTGAACACGGTGTCTGGGTTGGTATATCGGGAATGAGTTATCATGGCGGGCTGATCGGTGTGGCGCTGGCTTTGTTCTGGTTCGTCCACCGTGAAAAAATCTCCTTTTGGAAAACGGCTGATTTTGTGGCTTTACTGGCTCCGGTGGCGACATTTTTCGGTCGGATGGGAAACTTCTTCAATGTCGAGCTGTATGGCAGAATCACGGAACAGCCATGGGGAATGGTATTCCCTGATACTCTTCCGGCGGGAGTGTTGCGTCACCCGTCTACTCTGTATGAAGCTTTTTTGGAGGGTGTCATATTGTTTGTTCTGCTGTTGCTGCTCCGTAAAAAAATGCCCTTCCCTGGGGCGCTTGTGTGTCTGTACGCGGCTTTGTACGCGATACTTCGTTTTGTCGGCGAGATGTTTCGCAGTCCTGATCCGCAGCTAGGATTTTTTTTCGGCACATTGACTTTGGGACAGCTCTTTTCTCTCTTGATGTTTATCCTGTCTGTCGCGGGATATGTCTGGTTACGAGAGAAAAATCGTGCTACAATACAGTAAAGTATTTGAGAAAAATTCCCTGTGGAACCGTATCTGTTCCATATGCTGTTGTTCGCGTAGAGCGGGCCTGATACGGCCACTGAAAGACAAAAATAATACCGATGAAATTCCCATCTTCGTACCCACATCAATGTTCGTCTGTTGCCGGGAAGCGTCGATCGACGCTGGATGTTTTGGTGGCACCTCAGAATGCGACAGTCGCTTTGAAATCCAGCCGGAGAGCTGATCTTTTTAAGCATCATCCTTCTCATATCTCCGGTAATAGATCTCTGGATGGCGCACACAGAGAAAAACGCGCCTTTTTGACGGAACTCAAGGAGCGTTCACTGCAGGATGTCCTCTGGCATTTTTTCCGGAAAGGAGAACTGTATTATCGTCGTGTCAGACGAATAGTCAGCCGTTGTATGCCGAGTATCGCTCCGCACAAGATGTTGTACGGGTCTCTCGTAGGAGGTATCGCGTTTGGGATGGTCTCGATGGCATTTATGGAGCATTTCTTCGGGCCGGGCGTTTTCGCCGGTTCTCAAAACTTCGAGGAGAGAGTGCCAGCGCCTGCCATAGAGGGAGCGACAACGGCGGTTTCTCTTGGTGAGGAGAGCGGACAGACTTACGATAGCGGATCGGACATTTTTTTCGAGTATTTTAACGAAACCGCGGATGAAAAATACAAGGACAATGTCAGAGAGATGGTGCGAGGCTATCCGATCGAGGAGATGCTCCCGTATATTTTCGAACAGGATCGTCTGACGGTGGCGTTTCTCGTCGGTATTGCCAAGAAAGAGAGCAACTGGGGGAAACGTGTCCCGGTATTGGATGATCAAGACTGTTTCAATTATTGGGGATACCGAGGCGTCAGGCGGATGATGGGTACCGGAGGTCACACCTGTTTCAATAGCCGTAAGGATGCCGTAGAAACCGTCGCCAAACGGATTAACACGCTTATCAATTCGGAAAAATTGAATACTCCGGCAAAGATGATCGTGTGGAAATGCGGTTTTAGCTGCGAGGGACACAGTCGAGAGAGTGTCAAAAAATGGATCAGTGATGTGGACGGGTACTTCAAGGAATTAAGCGAAGAATAGTATCCATATCCGACAGTCTCGTTAATGGATTTTTTCTATGCAGGGCACAGCTTCTTCGTTGTCAAAAAAGATGTGGGGGAGATCCTTGGCAGTGGCGGCGGGAGTGTACCTTTTTTTTGTTTTCTACATTTTTTTCTACGATCAAGAGTTTACGTTGAAGTCTTTTGCCAAGACATTCGCCGGAACAGGCAACTTTCTTCTCGCCAGTTCGTTCGTTCTCTCGTCGCTCGGATACTTCTTCGACTTTTTGGATAGCAAAGTCATCTACCGAAAATATCTGGGGTTGCTCGGATATTTTTCCGCATTGATCTATACCATACTGGTCGCCTACATTCGGCCGGAATACTACTTCTTCGGTTTTTTTGAGCATTTCTGGTCCAGCGATATTCTGCTCGGTTCGACCGCTATGGCTATCCTGACGGCTATGGCGTTGATTTCCAATAATAGGGCAATGCTTTGGATCGGTCCGGCGCGCTGGAGGATCTTCTTGCGTTTTGGTTACCTCGCTTTTTTCCTTCTGGTACTTCGAGCGATACTGAACCAATATGTTCTGGTTGGAGCCGATACGGTGCCGGAAATGTGGGCGGTATACTTATCGTATCCGGACAAGCTTCCTCCTCCGCGCCTCCTCTTTTCTTTCGTGGCGATGAGCGTTATTTTTCTTCGTTTGGGGGTGGAATTCGATAAGTGGTATCGCAAACCAGTCGTTCCTCTTTCGTGAAGAAACAGCGCCTTACATTCTTCCTGAATCACAATGGTTCAGCCATCAAAAGTAGTTTTTTGTCTCCATTTCACCACTCATCAGGACCTCTCGGCTGAACGAAAAAAGTCGCCCCTTCACCCCAGTCACTTCTCTGGTAACAATTGTTCTCTCTCTATCAATGGAAGACGGAGTCGCCTACGGCTTACAACTCTCCATAACCACACGCTGACGTAGGAGAAGTGACGGGGCAAGCTCAACGGCGAAAAAGCTCCTTTTTTCGAGCCAAGAGGCCTTCTTCACACAGTGTGAAACGAGAGCCAAAAAATTCTTTTGGTGGCTGGACGGGGATGAGTGTGGGTGTACTTGAGAATAAAAATGTCAGGGTGCGCCGTTGACGGAAATGAAAAGAGATGCTATCTTAAGGCTTGTGTCCTGAGAATATTTTTTGGCTTGTTTCGGTGGTAAAGCGCTTTGGCAAGCCAGATTCATAATACTGTTCCGGAGGGAATGTGCAAGCATTTGGGGCAGGCGGAATATGCAAGATACTGGCAAGAGGAGAGATAGTTCCGGAGGGTACCTATCACAACTGCGGTGTTTGTATCAAAACAGGGCTTTTATCCGTAAAGGCTTGTTTTCTGCTGTTTTGTTTTTTTCTTTCGGTATGAGCGGGACTCTCCCGTTCTTTCCTCCGGTTGATGCGGATACGGATATGTATGCACAACCACCCTCCGTTACGAGTAGAGAGGAGAATGAAATACAAAAGAAAGAGCGTTGCCGCTTAGAAGGGGATGTCAAATTATTTCTCCATTTACGCGATCAGGGAAGGATGCCGATGTCGGAAGAAACTCCCTCAGCCAATCACTGCGAGGAGGCTCTTTTATTGAAAACTGAGCTGGAAAAGCCGGAAGATTTCCCGAAGAGCAACGTCCAGTTAGGTATGGTTATTCAAAACTTAGTGGCGGGGTATCCTTTGGAAGCGATGACCGCTGCCATTTCGCAGTATGATCCGGCTATTGCCGGGCTCATCGTCGGTATTGCCAAGAAAGAGAGTGATTGGGGGAAGCGTGTTCCACGTGATGTCAACGGAGACGACTGTTTCAATTATTGGGGATACAAGGGAGCTGGCAGTCGTGGTACGGCTATGGGTCATGGTTGCTTTGGAAGCAAGGAAGAGGCGGTGACGGCAATCGGAGAGCGGCTGAAAACGCTGGTAGCTTTGCGTCAGGGGAGCGAGCCGAAAAATATGATTGTCTGGAAATGCGGATCCAGTTGCAGTGGACACAGTGATGCCAGCGTCAGAAAGTGGATTGCAGATGTTTCTCTCTACTATGATCGGATAGTCGTGCGGTGATATCTGTACAGTGCAGATGAAAAGTCCGGGCAAAAAATGCTCGGGTTTTCTGTTTTTTATCCGATTTTCTTATCACGATGCTGTACCTCCATAAGCTACGGTCATGTCAGTTGTCCATTTTTGTTTTTTCGGGGTATACTGAGATATATCATTGATTAAAATCTTTCCGTATGGTATGGATAGGGGTCGCTCTGCTCGGTTATTTTTTTAATGCGGTGACGGCCGTTTTAGACAAGTATCTTTTATCCGGACCAATTAAAACTCCTGCAGTCTATGCTTTTTTCGTTGCCATTTTCAGTTTGTTTGCTTTGGGGTTTGCGCCTTTTGGTTTCCACTTCGTCGATTGGCAGGTGACGGGAATACTGCTGTTGTCAGGGGCGATTTTTTTGTATGGATTGGTAGCTTTTTATTCGGCGGTCCAGGGGTGGAATATTTCTCGTATTGCTCCTTTAGTGGGTATCGTCGTTTCCTTTGTGGCGTTCGTGGCGATTTTTTTGCCGGGTTTTTCCGAGGCGCAGTTTACAGCCGGACACATTATAGCGCTTTTATTTCTGATTATAGGCGGAGGACTTTTGGCCTTTGATCTTCCCTTGAAACCGCATGAATATGTTCCGTGGCAGGTGTTGGTGGCGGGTATGGCTATGGGCGTGTCACTGCTCCTTCTGAAATATGGATACAGGGAGGTAAACTTTGTCACTGGTTTGGTCTGGTCGCGTATGGGTCTTTTTTTGGCCGGGATGAGTCTTTTTTTAATTCCTTCTTTTCGTCGACAGATTCTGTCGAGTATGCAGGGAGCTTCGATAAGCAATGCGAGCAATGTTTCTACGAGTCTCGTGTTCATCGTGAACAAGACGCTCGCCGGTATCGGGAGTTTCTTGGTCGTGTACGCAACATTCCTTGGTCCGGTTTCTTTCGTTCAGGCGCTCTCCGGTATGCAGTATCTTTTTCTCTTGTTATTGGCGTTTCCGCTTTGTCATTTTTTCCCTATGGTGTACTGTGAGAAGCTTTTTTTCTGGGACTGGGTACAGAGAATCAGCGCCATACTGTTCATTGGGATCGGATTGTGGCTTGCCGCGACGAGCGGTGTAACGTTGCTTGTATGAAATTTCACTTCCACTGGAAATATTTTTTGCGCGTGTCGGGATGGTTGATATTTTCCCTGATTGTGATCGTGGGATTGCTTTTCGGTTATTTCAATCTGCCGGGACCAGCCCCTCGTGAAGACGTGAAGCTCGGGATGACATTTTCCTATCGGTATGCTGAAGGTTTGGGACTGGATTGGAAGGAGACGTATCTGGCGCTGCTTGATGATATCGGGGTGAAGAAAATGCGTTTGCCGGTGTATTGGGATCTGGTCGAAGCGCAGCCCGGTCAGTATGACTGGAGTGCTGTGGACTGGCAGTTAGCGGAAGCGAAGAAGCGCAATGTCGATGTTATTTTGACTATTGGACAGAGAGTTCCCCGTTGGCCGGAATGTCATATTCCACACTGGGCGATGG
>JAHFOM010000002.1:17847-27380 GCA_023261685.1 Candidatus Moraniibacteriota bacterium
GAGTGATGACAGGAGAAAATCCGCCCTGCTTCACTTTATGAGCAAGACAGTTGAGCGGTATAAATATAATCCGACCGTTTCGATGTGGCAGGTAGAGAACGAACCATTCCTTATCTTTTTCGGTGTGTGTCCTCCGTTCGACAGTGATTTTCTGGATCAGGAAATCGCGTTCGTCAAAGCTTTGGACAAGACACGCCCGATATTGTTGACGGACAGCGGGGAATTATCATGGTGGGTGAGTGCCGCCAAAAGGGGTGATGTGTTCGGTACGACGCTCTATCGACATATCTGGAGTCCCACCGTCGGAGGGTATCTCACGTATCCGATCGGACCGAATTTTTTCCGCGCCAAAGAACTGCTGGTGCGTACGTTGACCAAACAGGAGCATTTGATGGTTATCGAGCTACAGGCGGAGCCGTGGGCGTCCGGCTGGATTGCGGATGTTCCTCTGACAGAACAGTCCCGCACGATGGATGCAATCAAGCTCCGCGAGAATGTGGAGTATGCCCGTCGCGTCGGTTTTCCGGAAATGTACCTGTGGGGTGGGGAGTGGTGGTATTGGATGAAGACGAAGAAAGATTCCCCGGCTGTCTGGGAGACAGGGAAGGAAATTTTTCGTGGGAACGAAAAAAATTTCTAATTTCTAAACAATGTCTAAATTCTTCATTCGAGAATTTTTAAATTGCATGATTGGAAATTTTTTAGAAATTGAAAATTGAAAATTTCTGAATTGAAATATGCGAAAGAATGAAGTGGTGTTGATTATTCACAACGTGCGGAGCGCACATAATGTGGGTGCGCTGTTCCGGACTGCCGATGGTGCTGGCGTGACAAAGATATTCTTGACTGGATATACGCCTCGCCCCCATTCGCCAGATAAACGTATTTCAGACAGGCGATATCGATATATTTCTCTGACCAAAGCAGAAAAAGAGCTGGCAAAAACAGCACTTGGCGCCGAAAAGAGTATGGTATGGGCGCGAGCAGTTTCTTTGAAAAAAATTCTTGCTCTACTCCGCGAAGAAAAATATACCGTCGTAGGGCTCGAGCAGAGTAGCAAGAGTATGGATTATCGGAAGTATGTTCCCTCTTCGGGCGTCGCGCTCATCGTCGGCAATGAGGTGCGGGGGTTGGATACACGAGTGCTGAGAGAGTGCGATGCCACACTGGAAATCCCGATGCGCGGACAAAAGAATTCGCTGAACGTCGCAGTCGCGGCGGGTATTGCTCTCTATGAGATAGCGAGTACAATAGAGAATATAAGCGAGTGAAAGAATGATAGATGTGAAAAATATGAAAAAAAATAAATTGGCGGTGTTCGATATTGACGGGACGATTTTCAGAAAGAATCTTCATTTTGAGCTGATCAACGAATTGGCGTGGATGAAGATATTTCCGTCCGTAGCGCGTAATACATTGACAGAGGTGTATGCGAACTGGCTCAAGCACGAGGGGACGTATGAAGACTATCGCAAGGCGCTGGTGAGTCTGTATGCGACGCACATCAAGGGCTGTTCGTATGAAGATGTCATCAAAGCCAGCAAGATCGTCGTTCCATTTCATGCCAAGCGCACTTACATCTATGCCGAGAAATTGATGAAAAAGCTTCGGGCGGAGCACTATCATCTTATCGCGGTATCGGGTTCGCCTATCGAAGTGGTGGAGGAATATAATAATCATTATCTGAAATTTGACAAGGTGTTTGGGAGTGTTTATGCTCTTGATGAGGAAAGACGTTATACGGGAGAAGCTTTTTTTGAGCCTTCCAAAAATAAGGGCATCATAGTCCAGCAGTATAGAGACGAGCACAAGCTGACACTGGCTGATTCTTACGGCGTGGGCGATACGGAATCAGATATCACTTTTCTTAGGCTCGTGGAACATCCGATCGCTTTCAATCCGAACCAGAATCTCAAATCTGTCGCTGAAAAAGAGGGTTGGAAAATCGTGGTGGAAAAAAAGGATGTTGTGTATGAAATTTCAGACGGAGATCCCTGGAAGAAGCCAAAAATATGAATATCAATGATTCCATCGACAAATTTCTCGGAAGAACGCTCTGGCTCTGGCTGCCGTTCTATGCTTTTTTTGATCTGATTAAGGCGCTCGGAGAGCGTAAGAACAAGCGATGAATGCTATGAAGATACCTGTTGATTTTTTGTCGCTGTTTACTCGGGGCGCTTCTCTTCTTTTGTGGATGCTCGTCATCTTCTTTTTTTCTTCGCTACCCGGAAGCGAGTATGCATTCAATCCGACACTCTCCTATTACCTCGAACGCAAGGGCGCGCACGTGATAGAGTATGCGATACTGATGTTTCTGGCAGTGCGTTTCGCTGCCACTCTTTTTTCTCGTCTCTCATTCAAGTACATTCTGCTGTTGGCAGGTACTTTCTCGATACTCTACGGCGTGTCTGACGAGTGGCATCAATCATTCGTTCCGTACCGCGGATCCAAAGCAAGCGATGTCGCGATAGACGGACTCGGCATACTGTTCTCGGCAAGCGTCCTCCTTTTTGTCTGGTATCTGCATCAGAAAAAAAAGATTCGATAGGTTTTTGGGTTAGACATCAAAAAATCCCGACCGCAGTGGCTGGGATTTTTTGTGTGAAGTGGAGATGTTGCTTGGTGAAGCGATGTGGGCGAGGCTCAACAGTCGGATTTATTTCACTGACTCGACAAATTTCTTGAAGACATCCGGATTTTCCACTGCCAGCTCTGAGAGTACTTTGCGATCAAGCTCGATACTCTTGGTTTTCTCCAAAGCGATGAATTCACGGTACATCATACCATGCAGACGCAGGGCGGTATTCAGGCGAGTGATCCAGAGCCGGCGGAAATCACGTTTTTTGGCGCGTCGGTCACGACGGGCATACGTGCCAGCCTTGATGAGCGCTTCCTTGGCTTTTGTGAAGAGATTCTTGCGTCCCCAGCGGAATCCTTTGGCGGCTTGTAAGACATTTTTATGGCGTTTCTTGGTCATCACGCCGCGCTTGACTCTGGTCATATGTTTGAACTTATAACCTACAACTTATAACCTACAACATGAAAAAATCAGGAGTTGCGGAGCAAGTTATCGGTTATTGGTTATCGGTTGATTATGCGTGGATGGCTTTCTTGATATTTTTGGCGACCGCCGGGTAGACATCATTGTTCTTTCGTTTGGCTCGAGTCTGGCTGCCGGTATCACGGGAGTTGTGATGATTCTGTCCGGTAGCGCGCGTTTTCAGTTTGCCACTGCCCGTCACTTTGATTTTTTTGGTGATTGACTTCCTCGTTTTCATCTTGGGCATATTTGGACTAACTTGTAACCGACAACCTACAACCGAAAACTTTTTCAAGAAATTGAAAAATAATGCTTTTGTTGTGAGTTGTGAGTTGTTTGTTGTTGGTTAATTGTTTATTCCGGAACGATAAGGGCATTAAACCCCGTAGGTCCGCGCTTCACTTCTTCCTCGAACTTGTGGGGGATGGTGATGCTTTTGAGGAATCCGGTGAGGTTGGCACGCGCCTTGTCGTACATCGCCTTTTCCCGACCACGCAGGACGATTTCAATTCGCACCTTGCTTCCTTTGGTAAGGAATTTTTCCGCTTGGGTTTTTTTGAAGAGCAGATCGTGGGTATCAGTCCGGAAACCGATGCGGATACCTTTGGTGTCGACTTTTTTCTGTTTGGCTTTTTGTTGCTGTTCTTGCTTGGCTTGGCGATACTGGAGTTTGCCGAAGTCAGTCACTTTGCAGACCGGAGGCTTGGCGAGTGGCGACACTTCTACGAGATCAGCTTCTTGTCCGCGTGCCAGCGCCAAAGCAGCGGCGATATCCATCGTACCGTGATTTACACCAGCGATATCGATGACCACGACTTCCGGCGCCAGAATCAATTCGTTCACGCGTGAACGAATCTTGATTTGCGCTTTGGGCTTCGGGCGATTGTGACGTCTTCGTCTCATTGGGTAGCTTCTCTAGCTTCGTTAGCTTCTCTAGCTTCGTTAGCCGGAGAAAGAAATCTTTTCCTGAAAGCTAAGGAAGCTATGGAAGCTAAAAGCTGTTTTAAAAGTGGAGTTGATGGGAATTGCACCCATGTCCAGATATGTTTTTCCAAAATAGTCTACAAGCGTAGTCAGGCTTTGTGTAAATGTCAGAGGTAGAAAGCAGACAAAAAACTCTGACATTTTTTTCTTTCGCAATACGGCTGAGAAGAAGAAAGAAAAAGAAATTCTTCGGCCGTCCCGATTATATGGCACCAGAGTTTCCGTACCGGGAATGAGGATTCTGATGGCCCTCAGCTAAAAATTAAGCGAGAGCAGGAGCGAAAGACGGAGCAAATGCTTGCGCAAATGCGTTCTTTGCTTTGTTGATGAAGTTTGCATTTATCATCTGGCAGCGATATTTACGACCATACCACCAAGGTCGGCTTGCATATTTTGAAAGTACATCCTGTCGAGTCTAAACAACCCCCAACCGCAACAACTTTGCTTGTACTGTTTGTTGCACTTGGTGACCGTCTAGGGTTGCTTCATCTTTTATATATTCTTTCTGTTGCGGAAGTTTCAAAGCCCAAATAACAAATACCAAACAATTTTCAATAACCGATTTCCCAAAAAATTGTTTGATGACTGTGTTTTGAGAGTTGTTTGGCTTTTGTGTTTTCGGCTTTGGGTTTTACGAGCGCAACGCTCGTTCTATCCGTCTTTTGGCTTCGCGTTTGCCGAGGTCTTGGCGCTTGTCAAAAGCCTTTTTTCCCTTGCCGACAGCGAATTCCAACTTGACAAGTTGTTTCTTAGTATACAGGCGAATGGGCACCAATGTCAAGCCCTCCGTCTTGGATTTGCCGATGAGAGAGCGGATCTCGCGTTTCCGGAGGAGGAGCTTGCGCGGGCGGCTGTCCTCGTGCTCCGTGTCCCGATGGGCGTGGGCATAGCGGGGGATGAGGGCATTGGTGAGGTACAGCTCGCTTCCTTTGACCGTGACAAAAGCTCCTTTGAGGCTCGCGTGCCCGGTTTTCACTGATTTTACCTCCGCTCCGGTCAATACCAAACCCGCCTCGTAGTGTCCTCCGAGGGCATAATCAAAACTGGCGCGTTTGTTACTGGCTATAGTAGTCATATAGGCTCACTATCCCATATTCCCTTGAATAAGGCAAATATCCGAGTATGGCGAATTTTTTGGATTGACAGAATAGGAAATAGGTGCTATAATAGATAATCCAGTGAGCTCTCAGATTCTTACCGAGATGTCTCATTGAGAATGTTCTTTCAACCGACCCAGAGGGTCAATAAGTATGGAGGTCCCTAATGTTGTTGATTTTGTTGGGTGCTGCTCTTTTTGTTTCGTTTCCTTTTATAGTGAAATGGGATAAGGAGCGATGGAGATACGAAAGAGAGCGGTGTGAAAATCTGAGAAAAGACGGTCCTTATCATTATAAGTAGGATTGTCCGACAAAACCACTAAAAATCCGCCGAGCGTCCCAATGAATATGGATGCCGGCGGTTTTTTCTTGCTTTTTTGGCGCGGTGTAGGGTAGGATGAGGTATATGTATGGCATCTACTCCTCACAAATTACGCAATCATCTCTCCAAAGAAGAGGCGTTCAAGCGCCTTGCCAGGGAACCTTTCAACCGAAGGGTGTTTTCTTTTTATCGCTACGTCATACTCGATAGTCCAGAGACGTTACGCAATGAGCTGTATGCCGAGTGGATGAAGCTTGGTGTACTCGGACGGATCTATCTGGCGGGTGAGGGGATCAACGCGCAGCTGAGCGTGCCGGAACCGTATTTCGAAACGTTCCAGAAAGCTTTGTATGCCCGACAAGAATTTCAGGATGTGCCATTCAAGTTCGGTGTCGAAGAGAAGAACGACGCCTTCTGGAGGCTGACGATCAAGGTACGCCGGCAGATCGTAGCGGACGGATTGCAACCGGAGGATTATGACGTCACTGATGTTGGGACGCATCTTACTGCGTATGAGTGGAACGCGCTGTCGGAAAAATCGGAGACGATCATCGTCGATATGCGCAACAACTACGAGTCGGCTATCGGACGTTTTGAAAAAGCCCTGTGTCCTCCCGCCTATTCTTTCAAGGAAGCCTTGCCGGCTGTCAAGGAAACGCTCAAAGGACAAGAAGAAAAAAAAGTGCTCCTGTACTGCACCGGTGGAATCCGCTGCGAGAAAGCCAGCGCCTATCTCAAGCACCACGGTTTCCAGAACGTGTACCAGTTGCACGGCGGCATCATCGAGTACAAGCATCAGATCGACCGGGAGGGACTGGTATCAACATTCAAAGGCAAGAATTTCGTGTTTGATAACCGTCTGGGTGAGCGGATTACCGATGATGTGCTGGGGCAGTGCTACCAGTGCGCCAGCGTCTGTGATGACTATGCGAATTGTTTGAATGAGCAGTGCAACAAACTTCTGATCCAGTGCGCTGTCTGCAGAAAAGAATATGCCGGTTGCTGTGGTCCCGAATGTCAGTCTGTCGCTCTTTTGCCGGAAACCGAGCGTGCCGTACTTCGGAAGGGTAAGGCAATTCCCAAAACCACCGGTGCGTTCCGCGCGCGTATCGCTATTCGACGCGACTGACTTTCTTTTTCGGATTTTTTGGACTAGGATGAGGAGTATGAAGAAAATGCTTGAAGAGACAATGCGTGAAGCAATCGTGGCTTTGCAGGAAGTGGGGACGCTTCCGGTTTTTGAGTTGCCGGAAATCCGGGTAGAACGTCCGAAGGATGATCAGTTCGGCGAATACACGACCAATATCGCCTTGGTGATGGCGAAGCTTGTGCAGAAAAATCCTCTGGAGTTGGCAGAGATGATCAAGGATGAGATCCTGAAACAAGTTCAGGACGACAAGGTGTCGTTTGAAAAAGTTGAAGTAGTGAAGCCCGGGTATATCAATTTTTATCTTTCACAGGCGGCGCTTGTTTCTGTCGTTGAGCAAGTACTGAAAGAAGGGCAGAAATTTGGCGGTTCCGATAGAGGGAAGGGGATACGGGTAAATAATGAATTCATTTCAGCCAATCCGACCGGACCGCTCCATCTCGGGAATGCGCGTGGGGGATTTTATGCGGATGCTTTGTCGCGCGTCCTTCGTGCATCAGGCTATGATGTCACAAATGAATACTATATCAATGACGCCGGAGAACAAGTGCAGAAGCTCGGACACAGCGTGCTCAAAGACAGTGAAGCCGTGTATAGCGGCGCGTATATCGATGAACTGAGCGAACGTTTCGCCAAGGACGGCGACGTGACGGTGGTGGGTCAGCAATCAGCTGAGTACGTGCTTGAGGAAATGATCAAGAAGTCCATACAAGAGAACATGCACATTCATTTTGATGTCTGGACATCGGAAAAAAAGATCGTTGAGGACGGTTATGTGGATAAGGCAATCGCGCTCTTGCGGGAAAAGAGTTTGATTTTTGAGAGCGAGGGTGCTTTGTGGCTTCGGACGACGGATTTCGGTGATGATAAGGATCGTGTGTTGGTGAAGCAAGACGGAGCAAAGACGTACTTCGCTTCTGATTGCGGGTATATCCTTCACAAGATGGAACGTGGCTTCGATCATATCATTGAAACGTGGGGAGCGGATCATCATGGCTATGTGGCGCGATTTAGAGCGGCGACGCAAGCGCTGGGATTCACCGGAAAAGTGGACTTTATGCTCGTCCAGTTGGTGAAGGTGGTGAAAGATGGGCAGGAAGTGCGGATGAGCAAGCGCGCCGGCAATGTTATCACCGTTGATGAGCTCATTGATGTCGTGGGAGATGATGTTGCTCGTTTCTTTTTTCTCCTGTACGCGCCGGAAACGCATATGAATTTTGATTTGGGAATTGCCGAGGAACGTTCTCGGAAGAACCCGGTGTTTTATGTCCAGTACGCGCACGCGCGTCTCGCCAGTATTTTACGCAAAGCCGAGGAAGAGGGATTCGGTCGGTCTGACGGAAACCTTGGACTCTTGACGCACAAGAAAGAGCGAGAGCTGATGCGGGAACTCCTCTTTTTTCCGGAACTTATTGAGAAGATAAGCTTAGATTTTTCGGTGCATGCATTGCCACAGTACGCGATGCGCCTTGCCGACAAGCTCCATTCGTTTTATGATGAGTGTCGCGTACTGGACGCTGAAAATACCGCGCTTACCGACGCGCGCCTCCAGCTGATCCGCGCAACAAAGGTTGTTTTGGGAGGGACTTTTGCTCTGATGGGGATTGCTGCGCCGGAAAAGATGTGAATCCGCCGCCGCGGGGTCACCATGATCCGCCAGCTGGCGGACGAATGGGTCTGGTTAATATAATGAAAGAGAAAGTATACGCAATGAAAAAAAGATATAAACACAAATACAAAAAGAAGCTCGGCTGGGATGAAGAGCTCATTTTTTTCGTCGCCAAGATTGTCGGTTCGACGGCGCTGTTTTTTATGATAGCGATCGGCGTCGATGCGTATCGTTTCTTGCACTAATGCATTGTATGGAATATGGAACATCAGATCACTTTTTATCTCGTGCGTCACGGTGAAGCGGAAAACAACGTGGGTTTCATTATGAATTCATCGCCTGAAATCAAGCGATATCCGCTGACCGAGCGCGGCCGGGAGCAGGCGCTCACGACAGCGAAATTTTTGGCAACCGTCGACGCTGATGGGCTGTTCAGCTCACCGATACTCCGCGCCAAGCAGACCGCGGACAGTATCGCGCAAGCGACCGGACTACCTATCGAGCTTGATGAGCGCCTGTGTGAAACGGGAATGGGGATGTTTAATGGCAAAACGCAGAAAGCATTTTTGGAAAAATATGCCGATCCGAAGATGCGTATCAGTCCGGATCCGGCTGATGGTGTTGAGGGGTACATCGATATGCGCGGACGATTGAAGCATTTTCTCGATGATATGCAGACGCGTTATGCCGGCAAAAAAGTGATCGTCGTCTCGCACGGCGATCCCTTGGAGCAATTGCACGGCATCCTGACGAACGAAGCCCCCGGACGCTCAGCGATTGGCTGGTATCCGGAGAAGGGGTCTTGCACGGAAGTGGTGTGGCATTCAGGACATTGATTTTCTTATAAATTACTGGTATATTGCCCTTACAAAGAGAAAAAGCTATGAAGGAGCAATCACTCCAGAGCTGCAGAAGGAAAACCTGAAAAGGTGAGTAGAATCCGCCGGGAAAGCCCGTTATAGCTATGAATGAGTCCGCTTGGGCGGAGAAGCAAGGTGGTACCACGATATTTATCGTCCTTGACACTAGTTTTGTGTTAAGGATTTTTTTATTTTTACAAGTGTATGTTCAAAAATAAAGGAATATTACTAGCAATAATTTGGCTTGTTGCCATAAACATTATTGGATTATTGGCGTTGAATCGTTTTAATCTTGGTTCGGATAACGCGTATGCGTGGATTCCTGTTGAAAAATATAGTCAGAGCCAATCATGGAATGTTGCGGATATTCACTCGCGCTGGGATTCTGATTGGTATTTGAGTATTGCGGACAACGGGTATGAAATAGATGAGAATAATACTCTCTCGAACCTTGTGTTTTTCCCCTTGTATCCG
>JAHFOM010000049.1 GCA_023261685.1 Candidatus Moraniibacteriota bacterium
CTCCACATCAATATATTCTTTCTTCGCACCTGCCGGTGCCTTGGAACGCAAGAGGATATGATTGGCATCGACAGCGATGACTTCACCGGCTGCGCCGGCAAGCACCACCTGTCCGGAATCGCGTGCGGCTTTGTCTTCGATACCGGTACCGACGATCGGGGACTCCGGCACGACGCAAGACACTGCCTGACGCTGCATATTCGAACCCATAAGGGCACGGTTGGCATCATCGTGTTCGACAAACGGGATAAGCGCTGTCGCGATGGAGATACACTGCTTCACGGACACGTCCATAAAATCCACTACGTCCGCCTCGATAGTTTCCGGGTGACCTTTGACGCGAGCTTCTACCATTCCGTTGCTCAAGTTGCGATGTTCATCCATCGGCACACCGGCATGCGCGATGATTTTGCGGTCTTCGATGATAGCATTCAAATATTCGATTTCCAGAGAGACGAACGGACGCACCTTCACGCTGCCGCCTTTTTTCTTTTCAGCCACTTTTTTGGCAGTCTCTTCCGAAAGCATTTCGCCTTTCTTCGCTCCTCCAGCCACTTCTTCATCGAGAATACGATTGACCAGCTCTTCTGCCTTGGCAGGGACCTCTTTTTTCACGATCAAATACGGCGTTTCGAGAAACCCATACTCATTGACCCGGGCATAGCTCGCCAGATGACCGACGAGACCGATGTTCGGTCCTTCCGGCGTCTCGATCGGACAGATGCGACCATAATGAGAATGGTGCACGTCGCGTACCTCAAAACCGGCGCGCTCACGTGTGAGTCCTCCGGGACCCATCGCGGACAAGCGCCGCTTGTGCTCGAGCTCCGCGAGCGGATTGACCTGATCCATAAACTGCGACAGCTGGGAACTGGAAAAAAATTCTTTGACGGACGCGGCGACCGGACGCGGATTGATCAGCTGTCCGGGAACGACGGTCTCCGGATCGCAGGTACTCATCCGGTCTTTGATGTTGCGCACCATCCGGTACATACCGACGCGCAATTTGTTCTGGATCAATTCGCCCACGGCGCGGACACGGCGATTGCCGAGGTGATCGATATCATCCGCCTGACCTTCGGGATCATTATTGAGGCGGATGACTTCCTTGACGATCAAGATCAGGTCATCGGTATTCAGGATACGATTCTCTTCGGTATCGGCACGCTCCACCGAAAGACGCTGATTCAAACGATACCGTCCAACCGCTCCGAAGTCATAGCGCTCAAAATTGAAAAACATCGCGTTGATCATCTGCTTGGCGTTTTCTTCCGTCGCGAGATCACCCGGACGCAGACGCTTATACACTTCGCGATACGCCTCACCCTGATTGTGCGATGGATCCTTGAGAAGCGTCGTCTCGATGTATTTATTCTCGCCATTGTCAGATCCTTCAAAGGCTTTTTTCATGCTCTCGTCATCAAAACCGAACGCCCTGAACAACCCGGTAATCGGGAGTTTACGTTTGCGATCGATTTTTACCGAGATGACGCCGTCGAGATCCGTCTCGATTTCCAGCCACGCTCCGCGATTCGGAATAATCTTCGCTCCAAACAGTTTTTTGCCTTTCTGATAGTCCATCGTAAAGAACACGCCCGGAGAGCGGATAAGCTGGCTCACCACCACGCGTTCGACGCCATTGATGATAAATGTTCCGCGTTCCGTCATCACGGGAAAGTCTCCCAGATAGATTTCTTGTTCCTTCACTTCGCCGGTCTGCTTCATCAGAAGCGTCGCCTTGGCGCGGAGCGGCGCTTCATAGGAGATGTTCTTGTTTTTGGAGATAAGCGCGCTGTATTTCGGTTCGTCCAGATAATAGTCATTGATGGACAGCTCCAAATCCTTGCTCGTAAAGTCTACAATCGGATTGATTTCGGAAAACAGCTCCTTGAGACCCTTCTCCCAAAACCACTGGTAGGAATCAGTCTGTACCTCGATGAGGTCCGGAAGCGACACCATGATACGATTATTGAAAAACTTGCGTTTTGACAAAGAGGACTCTTTGCCGAAAGAACCTTTCACCCGCAACACCTTATCTCTGTTGGACATAAAAAGACACTCATACTGTACACTCCTTGCTTCAGGATGGACTTGAAACAAGTAGGACAAATGAGATTAGAGGATAAAGAAAACTACTCTTCTATTGTAACCGAGGCGCGATTCCGCTCCATTCCCTTAAAAAAATATGAGCTTCCGGACGGGAAAAGTCCGAAAGTAAACGACTTTCAAAGTAAGTAAAATATATTCTAACAGCCTTCCTTTTTCCTGTCAAATACAATCCAAAAAATGGCTCTAAAAAGCCGTTATACGAAAAAATAAGCCATTTGTTTTTTGACGCATCGAAATTTTTTTTTCCGGTCGACACGACATTGTTGAGAGCCGACCATTGCTCCTGCCGAATATTCGCGTGAAACGGATTTCTTTGATCGATCTTTTCTCCGACTCTTTACCGGGGAACAGAAGCGATACCAAAAGCATACACCTTTTTCACCGTTTCGGCAATCCGCATCGACGTGTAATTATCAGGCATTGCCGATGCTACCACAAAATCACTCACTTGCTCCGGTTGGAGGTTATTTTCTTTCAGCAGCTCCGCGATTGCCTCAAACAATCTCCGCCCCATATCGCGATCTTCCGGCCACTCCCTGCTCGCCATTACAGCACCAGCTTTCATCAGAGAAAGAGCGCTCTTTTCTTTTTCAATTTTCAGATGAAAAGTGTACGGCATAGTGGCGAATTTCTCATTTTCAATTCTTAATTTTCAAACAATGAAATAATTTTTTTAATTTAAAAATTGGATTATTGAAAATTGTTTAGAAATTAAAAATTGAAACTTGAAAATTTTATTTCACTTTCTTCCAATCAAAGTTCCACGGGTCAGTCTTGCGACCGGGAGCGATATCGCTATGACCTACCACAAACTTGATCGGGTACTGTTTTTTCAAAGAGGCAATCAAATTATTCACCGCGTCGTACTGCGCGCCAGTGAACTTGCCTGTTTGCGTATTCATCAGTTCGATGCCGATGGAGAAGTCGTTCACGTTCTGCCGACCGTCCGGCATCTTGGAGACACCGGCATGATAGGCGACATTCTTGTTTTCGACCAGACGATAGATACTGCCCTTCCGATCGATCAGGTAGTGCGCGGAAACGCCATAGTCCTCGTATTCTTTGATAATGCCGCTGACAGAATAGGGATCCGTGCCATTTAAGTCATAGGAAGAGTGGAGCACGACCGTATCAATAGTACGCGGTTTCCCTGGCACGGAAAATCCGGAGTTCATCAGACGATTCATTATCTGTATGGCAGAATTTTCTTTTTCTGGCGCTGTTGCTTTCTCTGTTTCCGACACCTCTGATAGTACCGGCGCGTCCGCGCTGTCCATCGTTTCCTTGACGTTTTCCTGCACCAGATCCTTCACATCCAAAGCCTGATCCCGCACCTCCTCATAACGATGCAGTCCTTCGTAGGTGGCGAGAAGAGACATATCGTTGGTCACGGTGAGAGGCGCGCTTGATGAGCCACCAAAAAAGAAGTACCCAGCGCCGAGTACCGCGAGCAACACCGTGATAAGCGATCCTATCAGTCCCATAACTTCATTATACACCCTGTGTAATTTTGTCAAAGACAGACCGGCAGAGCCGGATTACACGGGTTAAACTCAAAAAAGAAAACTTGCCTCACACAATATGATGGAGAGGCAAGTCATCCTACGAACACTCACGATCGTGTTCGATGAAACGATTATTTCTTTGATCCTTTTTTGCTCGCGGTCTTGTCCCCGACCAGCAAAGCCAGTGCTGCACCGAGAGCGGCACCGATACCGGCGGAAATCATCGCGGCTTTCTCAGGATTCTTCCTGACATAGTCATCAGCCTTCTTGATCGAAGACTCCACATATTGCTTCGCCTTGACCATCTCTCGCTCGGCCTGCTTGCGACTCTCATCGATTGTGCCCATCACCTGCGACTTCACCGCTGCGACGGCTCCCTTGTTCTTGCTTGCCATAATTATGTGATTATATGATTACCCTCTGTAGTACTCCCGATCGTAAAACGAAATCTCAAGAATCATTCTTGGTCAACGCGTATATCACGAACGAAAGCACCAGAATACCGACACCGACGACTATCTCTCCGCTTCCGGGAAAACCGTACTCGATACTCAAAAAGCGCGCGAGTCCGGTCAGAATGAATATACTTCCCAGAAAGACGAAAAAATAGAGAAATGCTCGGCGCGCCAAATTTCTGGTAAAGACATCTGTCGCCCGTTGCAAACTGTCAAAAGCCGATCCGACCAAAGACTGCATACTATTTAGTATACTTCCCATAAAAAGCGCTATCAAATCTGTTCTTTTTTTCATTTTGATGCCCGTTTTTACCTCTTCTGTTCCAGTATAGCACGTTTTTTTGCAAATATCAAGAAATCACGGTCGATTGTTCAAGAGAAAAAAGTATGGTATGAAAGAATCAATGCCTATGGATAGACGACTATCAGTTTTTTTCCTTTTCGTATTTTCTCTCTTTGTATTTTTGTCTGCCACGCTGGCGGAAGCGACGGCGACCCCCGCTCATATCATCATCAGTGAAGTCCAGATTTCCGGAAAAGATACGGGTGATGATTTTATCGAACTCTATAATCCCGGCTCTCTCGCAATTGATCTTGACGGATATCGTCTGCGCTACAAAAACAGCAAAGGTACCGATGGATCTCTCAATGAAATAGATAAGAAAAAAGCCAATACGACTTGTATCGCGCCGCAAGGATACTTTGTATGGGCAAAGAGTGACGGCGATTTTGCCGGTATCGCCAACACCAAAACAGGAACCGGTCTCTCCGAAAATTACAGTCTCGCCATTCTCCCTCCGAAAAAAATTGGCGACACTATCCTTGACTCTGTTTCTTGGGGTGACAAATCATCACCGTTTGACGAGACAGCTTTCCACTTTATCAGCAGTCCGAGAGCCAACCAAAGTATCGTGCGCGACATCAGTTCAGGCAATTGGTTGCCGGATTTTTCTCCTGCGCCGACACCCACGCCCAGCACTCTGTTCTCTTGCTCCCCTCCGGCACCGCCCGATCCGATTCCTCTGCCGGATCCGACGGCGTCGACACCTGCCGCTATCCGCGTCAACGAAATCTTCCCGAATCCAGAGGCCAAAGGCGATAGCGGAGAATTTATCGAGCTCTACAATTTCGGATCCGCAGCAGCTGATATTTCCGGCTGGACACTGCGCGACGCGACCAAAACGGGCGCGTATGTATTTCCGTCCGGGACATCACTCTCTGCCTCCGGATATTTTGTTGTTACCGACCAGTCTTTCAAAATCTCTCTCAATAACACCGATGAGACCGTTTCGCTGTTTGACAAGACGGGAACGCTTATCGATACCGTCTCGTACGCGAAAACCAAAGAAGACGTTTCACTCAATTACACAGAGAGCGGCTGGCGGGGCGGCACGCCGACACCCGGCAGTGCCAACATCCTCAACAACCTACCGGAAATCAGAGAAAAAGTGCCGAAGAAAAGCTACAAGAACGTCGCGACCACATTTGACGCCACCGGCAAGGATAGCGACGGTGATACGATCAAGTACGTCTGGGATTTCGGCGATGGTCACAAGAGTTACAAAAACAAAACTACCCACAGCTACGAAAAAAACGGCACTTACACCGTGACGCTGACCACGAACGACGGCAAAGATGATGTCACGGAAACGTTTACGCTCAAAATAAGCTCGTACGATCCGCCGAAAGTCCGCATCACCGCGCTCGTACCCAATCCCGCCGGCAACGATACCGACAATGAGTGGCTGCTGATCGAAAATCGCGAGAAAAAAACCGTCAACCTCAAGGGGTTCAGTATCGCGACGGGCTGGAAAACGCTGACCAACCATCCGATCCGCGAAGACTTTTTCATCCAACCGAAGCAGGAAGCCAGACTGACGCGCGCCTTTTCTCTCTTCACCCTGCCCAATC
>JAHFOM010000003.1:0-13410 GCA_023261685.1 Candidatus Moraniibacteriota bacterium
TTTTCTCCTGCATACACTTCTGTCCTCCCAGGCAAGCTAACAAACACGCGGGTATCAGCAAACAAGAAACAATTAACAGGTAACGAAATCCAGTACAATCTACGGAATACGTGTTGACTGCTGACTGTTATCTGTTGACTGATTCCCGTGTAGCTATTAACCTTGCCGAGAGAATAATTAAAAAAACTGATTAACCTGCCCTTACCCTACCCGAGAAAGCTCTATTTGTCAAAAGAATCTTATAGTGCGGAGAATTCAGCAAGTAAAAGAATCTTTTGGTGGTTGCTCTCCTTGTCTGAAGAAGGGCTCTCAGTTCAAAAAAGGGAGCTTCTCCGCCGTTGATTGGGGGCTGCCTTTTTTGGCAACTGAGAGCCCTGATGAGTCGGAGAGCAGAGACAAAAGATTACTTTTATCTTGTTGAATTCAGAAAATTCTTTTATCTGTTGAGCTCGAGAAAGTATGTATGGCACGAAAAATTCAACAGTAAAAGAATCTTTTGGCTTGTTGAATTCAAAAAATCCTATATCAGAAACCGTTTCTTGTTTTCTGAAAGATTGATGAAGTCGTCAGCGACATCGACGAGCTTCTGGCTGGCTGATTCCGAAAAAGCGATCACTTCCACGCGACAGCCGTAGGTGCTCTGGATGTATTCGACGAGAGAGACGTAGTCCCCGTCACCGGAAACAATGATGACTACGTCAAGTTTGGCGGCCATTTTGATGGCGTCGACAGCGATACCGACATCCCAGTCGCCCTTCTTCGATCCATCCGGAAAAATCTGCAGATCTTTCGTCTTCACCTCGTACCCGCTCTTTTCCAGCGCTTCAAAGAATTTCTCCTCCGTCGCCTCGACGGTCTTGATGCCGTACGCAATCGCCCGGATCAGTTTGCGCTCTTCCGTCGCTGCCAACAGTACGTTCTTGAAATTCACCTTTTTGCTGTACAGCACCCGCGCACTGTAATAGAGGTTCTGAATATCCACCAGCACTCCCACTCGTTGTTCCGCAAACTTCGCCATATATTTTCAAAAATGAAGGGAGTTACTTCAACCCGAGGCTCTTTATCACGTCCTTGTAGGATTTTTCGTTGGTCTTTTCCAGATAACTCATCAGTTTCTTGCGCTTGGAAACCATCTTCAAGAGCCCCCGGCGAGAATGAAAATCTTTCTTGTTCTTTTTCAGGTGCGTCGTCAGTTTCTTGATCTGCTCGGTAAAAAGCGCGATCTGGTACTCAGGAGACCCCGTGTCCTTCTCATGACGCTTCACTGATGCGGTGACCTTCGTTTTCTGCTTGTTCGTCAAAGCCATAGTCTTGTTCGGCAATACGTTCGTTCCGCCACGGCGGGACCAGCGTACGCTAGATAAAAAATATTATGAATCAACGATAACACACATTCTTCCCTCAGGCAAATAAAAATGAAGAAGGCTTTCGGTAGTGTTCCATCGAAAGCCTTCTGCAACTTCTTTGAAAAAAATTCACTCGCTCCCCCTCAGCGCCGAAATTTTTTCCGCAAACGGAGAGAATGTGGTGGCGTATGCGATTCCACAGTCCCGACAAGCACAAGAACTTTCTTCTTTCATCAGGGGTATTTCCCCCAAAATAATCTTTCCTGGAAGTAAGGTGAAATGGGAGCGGAAGACGACAGCCCCGTCACAAGCCGAGCACTCTCCTACCCATTCTTTTAGCGGACCATATCTCCGTTTATATCTTTCCCACGATAGGCCGACTTGTTCGAAAAGACTAGCGAGCTCTCCCGCTTGTTGCTGTTCCTGAGTCCACGATCTAGGCTTTGTCTGTGACACAGTCGTCTCTCCTCTGCTGTTGATTGGTAAAGAATCTTTCCAAAGAATACCCTTCCCATCTCTTTTTGTAAACACGGCACTACGAGATACTAGCATCCTCCACCCACTTGCCATCGGCTTTGATGAGGGCAATCAGCTCGTCGACGGCTTCTGCCTCCGGAACGCCGCGCTTGACGAGGGTTTTCTTGCGATACAGACTGATTTGACCGGGAGCTCCACCGACATAGCCGTAGTCCGCGTCCGCCATTTCTCCCAAACCATTGACGATGCACCCCATAATCGCGATATGGAGTCCTTTCAAATGCCCCATCCGCTCCTTGATGATATTCGTCACCGGCTCGATATCAAAGAGCGTGCGCCCGCAAGACGGGCAAGAGATGAATTCCGTCCGCGTGATGCGCCGGTGCGTCGCCTGTAAAATACCATAACAAGTGGGAATTTCTTTGGCGGGATCCTCAGTCAATGACACCCGTATCGTATCGCCGATACCCTCCAAAAGCAGTGTCCCGATACCGAGCGTGGATTTGGCGCGCCCTTCTTCGCCATTGCCCGCTTCCGTCACGCCAAGATGGATAGGGTAGTCCATCTGCTCCTTGTCCATCGTCGCCATCAACAAGCGATTCGCCTCAATCATAATCAAGGGATTAGAGGCTTTCAACGCGACAATCATATCGTCAAATCCATGCTTCTGAAAAATCCGCAAATATTCCATCGTCGACTCCACCATCCCAAATGGCGTGTCGCCGAAACGCGACAACACCCGATCAGACAGCGATCCGTGATTGCACCCGATACGCAGGGCCTTGCCGGACAGTTTGGCCGCCTCGACAAAGGGCAGCAAACTTTCTTCTATCCGTTCGATTTCTTTGGCATAGCTCGCATCCGTAAACGTGAGGTCACGAAACATCTTGCCATCGAGAAGATTGCCCGGGTTCAGACGCACTTTGTCCGCCCACTTGAGCGCCTCAAAAGCGGCCGCCGGTAAGAAGTGGACATCAGCAATGAGCGGAATGGTGATGCCGTCTTTGAGAAGCGCTTCCCGAATCAGTCCAAGTGCCTGCGCGTGCTTGGGCGTCGGCGTGGTCAAACGGATCAGCTCTGAGCCTGCTTTCACGCAAGCCTTGATCTGCGCCACCGTCGCGTCGATATCAAGCGTATCAGTATTGGTCATCGTCTGCACGGCGATAGGGTTGTCTCCGCCGATGAGCACGCCGCCCACGTTCACGACACGCGTTTTCCTCCTCGGTTTTAATGCAGAAAAATCATCCATAATTCTCTCGTGAAAATTTTATCTTCTCCTATCTCCTATATGGACTGACTCTATCAATAATAGAGTACAAAATCAAGACTTCCCCCTACCGGAAAATGCTTCAAAACTAATCAGTTACGTAACTGATTACGTAACTCTCGCAGACTCTTTTCTTCCCCCTAATAAATGGTATGTACCCCGGAGCAAGCTTCGTCCACTGATACCGCCAAAGCGGTATCGTTACGCTCGCTTCGTTATGGAAAAAAGATACTGAAAATCCTACAACAGCGTAAAGGCTGCAACACCGTCACCGGGCTGAGGCTTCATCACGCGCACACCCTGCGTCACGCGACCGAGAAGCGGCACACTCTTGAACGGCACGCGAATAATGGTGCCTTTCTTTGAAGTCAAGATCAAATCAGATTCTATCGAAGCCATACTGGTGACTGTTGCCCCGACCAATGCTCCCGTCTTAGGCGTAACCTTCATCGCTTTCATACCGCTCCCGCCGCGCTTCTGTACCTTAAATGATTTTAATTCACTCCGTTTGCCAAAACCATTTTGTGAAAATACCAGAAGTTCCAAACCCTTCTCGCCTTTGGGAATAATATCCATACCGACAATCTTGTCATCGGCCTTGAGTTTCATCCCGTGTACACCGGAGGCATTGCGCCCCATCGGACGCACATCGGTTTCCTTGAACCGGATGGCCTGACCATCGCTCGTCGTCAAGACGGCATCATCGCTGCCGGTCGTCGGACGCACCCAGCCCAGCGTGTCGCCTTTATCCAATCCGATGGCGATCAGCCCGCTCCGCCGGACATTTTCGAAATCTTCCAACTTGGTTTTCTTGATGGTGCCATTTTCCGTCGCCATAAAGAGATATTTGAAAGCATCATTGTTGCTGAACGCGATCATCGCGGTAATTTTTTCTTCCTGCGCCACCTGCAAGAAATTGACGATTGCCTGCCCCTTGGACGTACGCGAAGACTCGGGAATTTCATACGCCTTGGTCTGGAATACCTTGCCGGTATTGGTAAAAAACATCAGATTGTCATGTGTCTGGATCGATAGTACGTTGGCAATCCTATCCTCTTCTTTGGTCGTCGCTCCGATGACGCCTTTGCCTCCGCGTTTCTGGACTCGATACGCGCTCGGATTCATCCGTTTGATGTATCCGTCTTCGGTCAATGTGATAATCGCCTCGTCATTAGGTATCAGATCTTCTTGCTTGAATTCAGAAACGCCGGTCTTCACGACCTTGGTCTTGCGTTCATCTCCGAAGCGATCACGTAATTCTATCAGCTCGCTTTTTACCAGCCCGAGAATCTTTTTCCGATGCCTGAGAAGATCTTCCAAAAAGTCGATCAACTTTATTTTTTCAGCCAGCTCATCCTCGATTTTCTGACGTTCCAGTCCCGCCAGCGTCTGCAACCGCATCTCAAGAATGGCGGTCGCCTGTCTCTCAGAGAGCTTGAATCTCTTCATCAGGTTTTTGTGGGCCTCTTCTCTTGTAGGTGATTTCTTGATCGTTTCGATGACCGCGTCGATATTATCAAGCGCTATCTTGAGTCCTTCCAAGATATGGGCGCGATCCTTGGCTTTTTGCAAATCGTGTTCCGTCCGACGCACCACGACGATTTCACGGTGCTTGATATAGTGTTCGAGAATCGCTTTGAGCGTCAACACTTGCGGATCCACGCCATCCACGAGTGCCAGCATATTGACGTTGAAATTTTTCTGGAGATCCGTCATCTGGTACAGCTGGTTCAGTACTTTCTGCGGGTAGGCCTCTTTTTTCAGTTCCACGACGATACGCACGCCGTCCTTATCCGACTCATCGCGCAAATCTTTAATCCCCAGTAATTTTTCTTCTTTGACGAGATCGGCGATTTTCATAATCAGCGTCGCCTTGTTCGTCGCGTACGTCATTTCGGTTACGATAATCTGAAATTGTCCGGCCTTAGTCTCGACAATTTCCGCTTTGGCACGCGCCATAATCGGGCCTTTGCCGGTCGCGTAGGCCTCGCGGATGTCCTTGGTATTATAAATGATTCCACCAGTCGGGAAGTCAGGTCCTTTGATAAATTGCATCAGGTCATCCACAGTGGCCTCCGGATGCTCAATCAGGTGACAAATAGCATCCGATAACTCATTGAGATTATGGGGCGGAATATTGGTCGCCATACCGACCGCGATACCCACGGTGCCATTTAAAAGCAGCTGAGGGAGCTTGGCCGGCAAGACCAGCGGTTCCTGATGCACGCCATCAAAGTTTGGAATAAAATCAACCGTATCTTTGTCGATATCAACCAGCATTTCTTCGGCAATCGCCTTCAGCTTTGCCTCGGTATACCGGTACGCGGCAGCCTTATCCCCATCCATCGAACCGAAGTTTCCCTGTCCCCAGACAAGCGGATAACGCAAAGAAAAGTCCTGAGCCATACGCACCATCGTATCATAAACGGCGGTATCGCCATGCGGATGCCATTTTCCCAGCACCTCTCCGACCACAGTCGCCGACTTGCGGAACTTGGCAGTCGAACGCAGGCCGGTCGACCACATCGAATAGAGAATGCGCCGATGCACCGGCTTCAAACCGTCACGCACGTCAGGCAGAGCGCGCGATACGATGACACTCATCGCGTAATCAAGGTATGACTGCTTCACCTCATCCGTTATAGAACGATTTTCTACTGTTCCGTCATGAAATTCTTTTGCTTGCATACTGTATATATATGATGATGTGCTGGTTTTTTATGGTGCCGACTGTTCTTGCGCGCTCTCCTCATTCGTCTTCTGGCTCCCGGCGCCGAACTGTTCTTCAAAATACTGCTGGCCAGTCTTCGCATCTCGTCCCCCTCCTTCAAGCGGCTTGGCCTGTTCGAGTAGATTACTGAGGGAGGGCATAGTGCCATCAGGCAGCAGCTCTTTGCCTTTTTCAAGGCCGGCAGGAACATCTCGAAAAGTATGTTGGAAGTTCTCTTTGAGTGAGAGAAGCCAGATACCGAGGATAAAGGTCATCGACACGAGCAGACAACCCGCCACATAACGCATCCGAATGTGCTCCGGCTGCTCACGAATCCATTCTATTTTTCCCCACATACCACGCGCCATATATCTATTATGTAAAACTTTCAGATCTGAAAGTTTTTATTAAGCGCCTCGTTCGAGCAGTACGACCTCCATCACTTTTCCTTCCAGATCCTTTTTCTTGATGCTGAGTTTCGCTACTGCCTCATTCGGACAATTACCTATCGCGTCGCAAAATGCCTTTTCCGTTTCCAGTGCCAGTGTCAATCCGGGAATCTTGTAGTGCATCGGAATAATGATGCTTGGCTCGATCTTGCGCACCAGCTCAATAGCCCGCTTGACATCCAAGGTATCAGCCCCACCGACCGGGATGAACAAAACATCCACACCGGAGAGTTTGTCCAAGAGTTCCGGCGACAAATCACTCCCAAGCGCGCCGAGGTAACAGATATGCAGGTCTTCGCTGTCAAAAATAAAAATCGTATTCTGACCCCGAGTCTTGCCTTCCTCCAAGTCGCGATAGCTCGGAAAACCAAAAGCCGAGATGCCTTTGACCGCATACTCCCCCGGTGCGTCAAAAACGACGGTTTCTTCCTTGAAAGCATCCTTATCTTTGCCTTCGTCTTCACTCTGATGAGATAAAAAGACGATGTCAACATTGCCCTGCGGAGAGCGCAAACCAGCCCCCTTAGGCAAAAGATCCGTCCAGATAACGACATCATCCGTCGCTCTTCCAGCCGGTTTGGTACTGATCTTAAAGCAAAAATCTCCGTAATACTGAATATTCATAGTGGTAAGGGCTTGTTTCAAAAAGCTCCTTCAAAAAAGAAGGATATACCTGAGTCTAGCACGCCTCCCCGCTCCCTGTCTACTCAAAATCATTCTCATCAATCGGTCGCTTGCCCCAGTCACTTATTTTGGTAAAAATGTATGTCAACTGAGTACGTGGACCGTCAGGCGACTCCGTCTTGCAATGCGCACGAACAATCATCCTTGCCTGAACAGGTGACGGGGCTTGCCAAAAAACATACTTTGCTCTATACTTTTTTAACGGACTGACCATGCTCCGAGGATAGAAGAAAAAAGGAGTTATCAGAATAACTGGATAACACAACTGAATACGAGGATGTTCAAATCCTTCACTTCGAGCGTTTTCCAGACACCTCTATATATACGGTGTTTTTTCTTTTCTAGAAGCCATTTGTCCCAATAATTATTGACCGCGAGTCTGGGGCATACTCGCAAAAAGACCCTCATATATGCATAAAACTACTCAAATAACAGAGACAGACACGCCTCCATCAGCTATGGATGAGCTTTTTGCCAAGCACGTCGTCGAAGTGCCGGAAGTGGGCGATGTCATCTCGGGAACCATCATCCACGTTGCTTCCAGCTCCGCGCTCATCGATCTCGGACCACTCGGTACCGGTATCGTCTTGGGAAAGGAAATGCGCGACGGACTCGGGGCGGAAGGCAAGCTCAAAGTCGGCACGACCGTGACCGCCACCCTGATGGACTATGAAAATGAAGACGGCTATATCGAGCTCTCCATCCGTGAAGCTTCCTATGAAAAATCATGGGACGATATCGAACAGAAGCTGACCAACCGGGAAGTGGTGACGACCAGAGTGGTGGAAGCCAACAAGGGAGGACTGATGATAGAGGTCAACGGTATTATGGGATTCCTGCCGGTTTCTCAGCTCTCGAGCGAACACTACCCACGCGTCGAGGATGGCGACAAAAATAAGATTCTCGACCTCTTGAAAAAACTCATCGGGGCTGAAGTCCACGTCCGCATCCTTGATGCTGATCGGGAAAACGAAAAACTCATCGTCAGTGAAAAAGCGGCTCAGAGTGAAAAAGAACGCGTGCTCATCAATATGCTCCAAGTCGGCGATGTCGTACACGGTGAAGTGAGTGGTGTTGTCGACTTCGGCGCGTTCGTCAAATTTACTCCTCCGATCAAGGCAGGCGAGAAAAAACCGACTGAAAAATTGGAAGGTTTGGTCCATATTTCCGAGCTGGCGTGGCAACTCATCGATGATCCTCGTGAAATAGTCAAAACTGGCGACCCCGTGGAAGCCAAGATTATCGGTATCGAAGACACACGCATCTCTCTTTCGATGAAAGCCCTGAAAAAAGATCCGTGGACAGCCGTACTGGATACATACAAAGTGAATGACGTCGTCCCGGGAAAAGTCGACAAGATCAACCACTTCGGCGCGTTTGTCTACCTGAACAAAGACATCCACGGGCTCGCTCATATCAGCGAATTCCAAGAGGTCTACCCGGGCAAAAAGATTGATGAGGTATTCAAAGAAGGCGAAACATATTCTTGGAAAATTCTCTCCATCGAGCCGAAAAGCCACCGTATGGGTCTCTTGCCGGTGAAGGAGGGCGCGCTCAAGGAAAAGAAGGCTGAGCAGCCTCTCAAAGCCGAAGAAACAGAGAAAGAAGCGGCCTAGATATCATTGAAACATCCTGCTTTGTCAGGATGTTTTCATAAAATCTACCAGTGATTTACAGGCTGTTTCCCCGAAAAATATTCTTTTTTCTTTCCCTTTCTCTCCGCCGAACATATCCGATGGAAGTCGCCGAGAAATGAGCTGTCCTGCGAAACGCGTCACGCTCTATTTCTAGCGGCACTTCCACCGCATATGTGACCGGCGTCGACCGGAGAAAGAAAAAAGAATATTTTTCGGGGAAACGAACACGCTGAATAAAAAAGTTATGCAAAACATATTCATCATTTCCGGTCCATCCGGCGCCGGAGAAGATTCCATTATTGACGGTCTGGCAGGAATATTCCCCATAGAACGGGCGATTACCACCGTGACACGCTCTCCTCGAGTCGGCGAGAGCGATGGCCATCCGTACTATTTCATTTCTCCGGAAGACTTCCAGCAGAAAATAGCGCAAGGTGAAATGGCTGAATACGCAAAGCAGTACAACGGCAATTTGTATGGCGTTACCAAAAAGGAACTCGAGAGGATTATGACGTCAGGAAAAATCGGCATCTGGAAGCTCGACTACCAGGGAGTGGAAACAGCTAAAAAGATGTTTCCTGATATCATCGCCGTCTTCATCACCGCTCCACTCGAGATACTGGAACAGCGCATCCGGATGCGCGATCACCTCACGGAAACCTACATCGCAGAGCGTATGGCCTATACCAAAGAATGGCTCAATCACACAGATATTTATGACTACACCGTCGAAAATGAGCAAGGCAAGCTCGAAGCCGCCATCAAGCAGGTCGCTACCATCATCAAAAAACACGCCGCCAAAAAATGATGCCCGGACCAATCCTTTTGTGCGACGCTTCATCAAGCGTATCCAAAATACGGTAGAAAAATATGCTCTCTGGCACAAGGGAGACGCATTCATCGTGGGCGTCTCTGGCGGAGCGGACAGCCTCTGCTTGCTTGACGTATTGTTCCTCCTTTCTCAAAAATACGCCTTCACTGTGCACATCGCTCACGTAAATTACCATCTGCGCGGACCGGCATCCGACCTTGATGAAGCGCTGGTCAGACAGACTGCCGAAACATACCGCATTCCCTGCTCTGTCCTGTCTTACAGGCACACACTGAAGAATACTTCGGAAGAAAAACTGCGCGATATCCGCTACGTTTTTTTTGAGCGACTCCGCCAACAGACAGGATCGCAACACATCGCTGTCGCTCATAATCAAGACGACCAGGCGGAAACACTTCTTCTCCGTCTGCTCCGCGGCGCCGGACTCTCGGGATTGTCGGCTATGCGCGCAAAAAATGGCACTCTTATTCGACCGCTCATCGAGACAAATCGAGTGGATATTCTCTCTTACCTCGATGCCCGCGGCATCGTCTATCGCGAAGACGCAAGCAATACTGATCCTTCTTTCCTCCGCAACCGCATCCGTCATACGCTCATTCCCCTGCTCGAAAAAGACTTTCAGCCGCAAATCAAAAAGCTCCTTGCCGAAACGGCGGCATTGCTCGCTGATGATTATGCTCTACTGGAAAAAATCGCAGCGGATGCCCCAATCAAAAAAAGCACTCTCCCTCTTGAATATTCCCGCTCTCTCTTGCTCAGTCTGCCCGAAGTCCTGCTCCGCCGTGAGTTGCGTACACTCCTCCGCCCGTTCTTTACAGGAAAGAATCCAGAAAAAAATCTCATAAACGAACTGGTCAAAGCCCTGAAAAGCGAGAAAAACAAAGTGCAGACCGTCACGTTCAAAGGGTTGAAGTTCATCCGAAAAGGTGATAGAGTGAGACTGCTTCATAATAGATCTGACTAATTTTTACTCTCTCAATTCTATGGAAAAAATACTCAAACACCTCTCAACGCTCATTCTCCTCTTTTTGCTCGTATCAGGCATCATCATCCTCTATCAGACACCCGCAGAAAAGCCGGCGCCGGTCGCTTTGAGCGAACTGGTAGCGGAAATCAATCAGGGTCAAGTCAAGAGTATCGTGGTGCAAAACAGTGACTTAGAAATAGAACTGGAAGACGGCAAGAAACAGCAAGCCAGCAAAGAACCGGAAAGCTCTCTCACGGAAACTCTCGCCAACTATGGCATCGACAAAGAAAAACTGAAGAATGTCTCCATCACCGTCAAGGAAGACTCCGGCGCCGGTTTTTGGCTGGCGACTATCCTCCCTTTTCTCCTCCCCTTCATTCTGATCGGGGCGTTTATCTGGTTTATGATGCGTCAGGCTCAGCGAGGCAATTCCCAAGCCCTTTCTTTCGGCACCAGCCGCGCCAGGATGCTCGACCCTAAGGACAAAAAAAAGCGGGTGATGTTCGCCGATGTCGCCGGAGCGGAAGAAACCAAAAACGAGCTTGAGGAAGTAGTGGAATTTCTGAAACATCCGAAAAAATTCCTCAATATGGGGGCAAAAATTCCCAAAGGTGTGCTGCTTCTCGGTCCTCCGGGAACCGGAAAAACACTGATGGCCAAAGCCGTCGCCGGTGAAGCGGGTGTGCCATTCTTCAATATCAGCGGTTCCGAATTCGTCGAGATGTTCGTCGGTGTCGGTGCCAGCCGGGTACGCGACCTGTTCAAGCAGGCCAAGAAAAATGCTCCGTCCATCGTCTTTATCGATGAGATCGACGCAGTCGGACGCCATCGCGGAGCGGGCCTCGGCGGCGGACACGATGAACGCGAACAAACCCTGAACCAGATCTTGGTCGAGATGGACGGCTTTGAGACCGATATGAGCGTGATCGTCATCGCCGCTACCAACCGCCCTGATGTACTCGACCCGGCACTCCTCCGTCCCGGACGTTTTGACCGGCGCGTGACGATGGATCTCCCGGACATCAATGAACGCGAGCAGATTCTCGTCATTCACAGCAAAAACAAACCCCTCGGCACCGACGTAAAATTAAGAGCTATTGCGGAACGCACACCCGGATTTTCTGGTGCCGATCTTGCCAATCTCCTGAACGAAGGCGCCATCCTTGCCACCCGACGAAACAAAAAAACGGTCGGGATGTCAGAACTCACGGAATCGATCGAAAAAGTCATCCTCGGACCCGAGCGCCGCGGACGTGTGATCAACAAAAACGAAAAAGAGATCATCGCCTATCACGAAGGCGGGCACGCGCTTGTCGGCGCCAGCCTCCTCTATGCCGACCCTGTCCAGAAAGTCTCCATCATTTCCCGCGGTCATGCCGGGGGTTACACGCTCTCCGTCCCACTGGAAGACAAGAGCCTCCACTCTCATAAATATTTTCTGGATGAGTTGGCAATGTTCCTCGGCGGATATGCCAGTGAAAAAATGGTCTTCGGCGATACGACCACCGGTCCATCGAGCGATCTGGAACGAGCGACGCAGATGGCGCGCGCTATGGTGACCCGTTATGGGATGAGTCGTCTCGGCGCCCGTACCTTTGGCAAAAAAGATGAGGTGGTCTTTATGGGGCGCGAGATGCGTGAAGATCGCGATTACTCGGAAAAAACTGCTCAAGATATCGACACTGAAGTTTCCCACCTGATTGATGAGGCTCTAAAGCGCGCTACGGATATTCTCACGCAAAGACGAGCCGTTCTTGATACGCTGGCGAGCACCCTCCTCGACAAAGAAACCATCGAGAAAGAAGCCTTTGATGCCATCGTTGGAAAAATACCAGCTGAAGAAGCTTCTGTTTAAATCCCTCCTTATGGAAAAACTCCTGTTTCGTCAATTTTTTCTCGAAGCTTGGCATGCTTCAATCAGCAAAAAACTTCCTTGGCTCTTCGGCGCCATTATCGGCATCGTCAGTATCCTTGAGACTCAACTGACTCTCGACGTGCCCGAAACGACTACTCCCGATGAGCTCATCGCCATACTCGCACAAAAGGCTCCCGATGAATGGCTGTGGATACTCTGTTCGCTCGCCCTACTCTTACTCTTCGGCATATTCGGAAGAAGCAATCTGATTCCTTCACTCTCTTTTGTCGCCGGAAAGAAGAATCTTTCCAACTATCCGGACAACCGAAAAGCCCTTGGGATGAATTTCTTGCGGGGACTCTGTCTCGAAGGCGTAATGATTGTGATGATACTCTGCTCCGTCATTATTCTTTCCTTTCCGCTCTGGTTGGCGTCCGTACACAATCCGGGAGCGATGATTCCACTCACGTTCTTAGCACTGCTGACGCTGGTACCGATCAGTATCATCCTTTTTTTTGTTCGACAATACGCCCTCCTCTACTTACTCCTCTCACCCATCGGCATACGCGGAGCATTTGAAGCGAGCGCAAAACTTTTCTCACGCTCTATACTACAAAGCTTCTTCTTCGGACTGTTTGCTTTCCTGCTGACGCTCCTCTTTACTTTTTTCCTCAATCTCGCTATTCTCAGTGTCAGCACTCTTGCAGCCGCCATCTCCATCCCATCCGAAAAAACATTCCCAGTCATTATCATAAGCGGCCTTTTCTTTGCCTGGTTTGCTCTTTTCCAGCAAGCTCTCTGGATAGCTTTTTTCAGAACCATTGCCGGAACAGAAAATAAAGAAAAGGTCGTCACTGAAAAAACAGCCCCATTTGTTGAGAATACTAAAGTTCCCGATGTTCCTCCAATACAGTAAATAAAAGGGTGTATAGCTCAGCTGGTTAGAGCGCTACATTGACATTGTAGAGGTCTCCTGTTCGAGTCAGGATACACCCACTCAAAAAATAGCAGGACAGTTTCCGCCCAAGGCGGACCAGCCTTGAGCTGGGGTTAGAGCGCTACATTGACATTGTAGAGGTCTCCAGTTCCCCTCCCAAGGCGGGCAGGGAATCTGGACAAGCCCACCCACTTCTTCAACTTTCCATAAAAAACTGAGGCGCAGCAAGTGCCGCGCCTCAGTGCATTC
>JAHFOM010000003.1:13420-25076 GCA_023261685.1 Candidatus Moraniibacteriota bacterium
AGGATACACCCACTCAAAAAATAGCAGGACAGTTTCCGCCCAAGGCGGACCAGCCTTGGGCTGGGGTTAGAGCGCTACATTGACATTGTAGAGGTGGTCTCCAGTTCCCCTCCCAAGGCGCTTGCCCGCCTTGGGAGGGGGCAGGGAATCTGGACAAGCCCAGCCACTTCTTCAACTTTCCATAAAAAACTGAGGCGCAGCAAGTGCCGCGCCTCAGTGCATTCTTCTCGCCTCCCCCCTCTCTCTCTTCATCTTTCTATAAAAGAGTCTGCAGAGACAACACATACCACGCCTCAGGGCGTTATTCGTTCAACCAATCAGCCGGAGGAATGACAGAGCGACCATCCGGATCAACATACTTTGTTGCCTGAGCTTTCTTATCGGGATCCTGAAACGGAGGGGCAATATACCCCGAGCTCGTATTGATGTTGGTCCGCTGACTGACACCCGGATAAAACGTTCCGCCGGGACCCAGCGTCCGAAGAGCCCCTCCGGTACTTCCCATCACCGCCCGATCCACACTACTCGTAGCCCGATAGATATTCGATTCCACCATTCCGATACCCGTCTGAATGAGCGCGGTCACCATCCTATTGGCAACGCCTGAAACCACTCCTGACAATAATTCTCCCGGATTGCTGGCCGTAGCAATGATTTTGTTGGGAATATCCTGTATATTATTGAGAGCCGCTTCAATAGAACCTGCTGGAGTGACTATCCGTCCTCCTTGTCGTGCTGAAATAAAACCGGATGATTGGGCTTCTATGGCAGCTGCCTGCTGTTCTTGCGCCAACTTATTCTGATAGACTCTCTCGGACTGCAAAGCATACCCATAGGGATTGTTGGCTGGGTTGGAAATAAAAGCATTGAATGCTCGAAAATCCCCTTCTGCAAACATCTGATCGGGACTAGCCGTGTACTCATCCAGATTGTATGTTTGGATCCTTCCGGAGTCGACGCTGGACTGTCTCCCGACTGATTCCAAGTAGGCGGAATAGTTCCTACCGATACCAGGTTGATTGCCGGCACCGATATAATTGGCCCGGGAAGATCTCCCGCGCGTTGTCATTGTAAAAAAATCATTCATCCATAAATCAGTTCTTTCGCCAGGTCGTCGGTAGAGAAAGTCCGGATAGTCGGTGATAAACAATGGCTGACCGGAAACGCCTCCACTGATGAGCTGCCCCACCTGACTATTCAGCACCTGCACCGCTGCGATCTTCAGCGTTCCAAGAAGCGCCCCCTCAATTTGACGGCGGATAGTCTCCATCGTAAATTTCATCTGCGCGGCAGCTATCGCCTCACCCCACGATCCTGCTTGTGCCTGCGGAGCGGCAAACATCAGCGCACCCGCAAATAGAAACGTAGAAAAAACAGCTCGTCTGAAAACGATGATGCTGATTTTTTTATTTTTGCAAGCAGTAATCATACCACTAAAGATTCAAAGGTATTTCCTCGATGCCATACCCGACCAACTTCTGATGCACTTCATCCATAAATCCCGTGACGCTCCCAAAAAGTCCCTGCACCTGAGAAAGAACAGCAATCTGTCCTAGAGGATCATCTTGAGACGGCTTGAGCTTTCCCTTCAACTGGATAGCATACTCAGCCATCCGCAAAGCTTTGATGTGGATGTCCAGCATCTGCTCCGGCACCGTCACACCATGCAGCTCTTCTAGCATTTTTTCTCCACGTTCCGCTAGTTGATCAACGTACTCCATATTACCGGACAACAAAGCGGAAATGGAGTCACCAGAAAGACTGGTCAGCATACTACTCAAACCATCCTCTGTCTGAAAAGTACCCGGCGAATTATTCGCCATCAAGTAGGCCAGCACCGTCAGATATTCCAGAGCATCGGCGCGTTCTCGTTCAAGACGATCTTTTTCTTTGAGATTTTTCGGCAATTTTTTTATTTTTATATCTTTGATGTCGATCTCAGGAAGCACGATCTCCTCGGCACTCCCGCTCGTGAGCTTCTCCACCGATGCATTGACATCCTCCAAAGAAATTTCTTTGCCGCTCTGGTCTTTACTCTTCAGAATATTGACGATTTCACCGGAAACTTTCTGCGTCAAATTTTCTGAGCCATCCTCTTTGACAACAGACTGATCCGCCGTTGATTCCCGAATAATCTTGTCACCCGGTGCCGGCTTCAGCGGATCATACCCGCTTTCCACTTCCACACCGTCACTGTAACCATCGCCATCGGTGTCTTTCACCGAGGGATTCGTTCCATACAATTTTTCCTCATCATTGCTCAGTCCGTCCTGATCAGCATCCTGAAAAATATTTTTGTCACTGGTCCCATTCTCATTGGCAAAAACAAAAAAAGTCACGCTCAAAATAAGGAGACTGAAAAAAATAAACAGCGTGAATTTCGTACTCTTTTGCGAAAAAGTGAAGAAAGATATTTTTTGCATACCTCTTTTTATTTCTTTTCTCTCTGATTTCCATTATAACACAAATATTCAAAAAAGCGCTACACCTCACCGAGAGATTCTTTCCTTCTTTCCCTCAGCAGCCGGAGAGCATAAGCTACAGTATATTTTTTGTTACAAGATACCAAAGAAGTTCTCACATCCTCCTCAAAACATCATTGTATCAATACTTCAATCCAAAATTTCCCATACAAAGAAGGTATGAGAAAGCGTTCCCAACAAACGCACCTACCACCCCGCATCGTCCAAAATCTGCCTCTACACTATTGTGTGGAGTGATTTAGGTGTTAGATTCTAGAGCGTTGTTTACATTGTTTCGGAAACCGCCCCAATGTGTCATTCCGAGCTTGTCGAGGAATCTCAGTACTATATTTCGCACTACAGAGCATTTTAGGATGAGATCCCTCCACTCGCAGACTCGGTTGGGATGACAAAAGAAAGTTTTGAAACTCTCTATAACGCTCGCTATTCTTGCATTTTAAATTATAATATATTTATTATATATTGTCAATACCTTTTAGAAGATACAGCCAAAGCAAAAATAATCCACAACAGTAACTGCCCTTGCTGTATGTCCCAAAAATAGTGATCAAAAAGCATAATGATTCCAACAACGACAAGCAGTGAGCGGCATAAACAACGGAGAATTGTTCCACGTGGAACAATTTCAAAGCCAGCAACTTCTTCATCAGTTTCTAAATTCTTCTCTTTCAATACAAAATGAGGCAAATGTTCCACGTGGAACATTGTGTCACTTTTTTCACAAATGTTCCACGTGGAACATTTTTCTGGTTTTGATCTAGATGTTCCACGTGGAACATATTTATTGTTTCTCAGAACAGAATATACAAAAAACCATAGAAACAAGCCAAAACCAACAATACCAACTTCACTGAAAATAAGTAAAAACACATTATGTATAGGCTGAAACTGCCAAAGCAATAACTTTTCATCAAAAAACTGTTGCATCATAAAAACGTACTGCCCTATGCCTAAACCACCAAAAAAATAGCCTTGATAAAGGTGTCCAATTGATTGCATATAAAATAAACGCTCTGTAGAGGGCTGAATAAAGAAAAACCTTAAATTAAAGGAAAATAAGAGAATCCCCAATAAAAAGATTCCTGATATAATAATTAAATGTTCCACGTGGAACATTTTTTGAGTCATATCAGCCTTCCATCTAATCATAATGTTCCACGTGGAACATTTATTTAGATATTGAAAAAAGGATGTGAGAAATGTTCCACGTGGAACATTCTGCTGTTTTTGGTAAAAATGTTCCACGTGGAACATTTTACGTATTCCCACAACCAAGAGTATAAGACCTAAAAAATAGGCTAATAAGGCCGATTTAGAAAAACTGAAGAAAAGTGCGAGGAGCTGAATCAAGAGTATCAGCCTATAGAAATAAAGGTTTCTTGAATGTTCCACGTGGAACATTCTGCTGTTTTTGGTCCAAATGTTCCACGTGGAACATTTCTTAAAGAGATTGAGTATATGTGAGAGAAATGTTCCACGTGGAACATTCTGCTGTTTTTGGTCCAAATGTTCCACGTGGAACATTTTTACACGGAAGAGGATTGGATACACCAAAGTAATGAGCAAAGAAACCGCTAAAAAGCCTCCTAAAACGTTTGGGTGAGGCGAAAATCCATAACTTCGGACAAAAATATCCCCATTTATGATTATTTTAGCCACACCGGGATCAGAAACAGAAAAAACACTTTCTCCTAAAAATCGTATGCCAAGAGATTTTTGCCATAAAAACTGGAGAATGGCTATAAAAGATTGGAAAATAGCTGAAATAATGATCATAGTAAAGAGTATCTGCCAAATGTTCCACGTGGAACATTTCCTAAAGAGATCGAGTACATAGGAGAGGAATGTTCCACGTGGAACATTCTGCTGTTTTTGGTCCAAATGTTCCACGTGGAACATTTTTTGATCTATTTGATTTATGGCCTGAGAATTGAAATTGTTCCACGTGGAACATTCTGCTGTTTTTGGTCCAAATGTTCCACGTGGAACATTTGATATGAGTATATAGAGATAGAGTAAATACCCTTCTAAAAGCCTCAAAAACGTACTTAAAGCTAAAGAGGTACTTTCTGACCAGAAAATAGACAGTCCAGACCAGATAACGAAGAAGCTGGGGATGAAAATAGGGAGGAGTAAATGTTCCACGTGGAACATTCTTCTCCAGTACTCTATTGACAAAACAAGTAATTTACTTTCTAATATATAAAACAGAAGAACGAGAATGAAGAATATATCTGAAAGATAGATGGACAAGTCCATATATTCATTGAATACGCCATCTAGGGAGAATACTATGAGTACCTTGCGAATAGAAAAGGGGAGCGAGAAAAGAAAAAAGATAAAAAATACTCTGTGAAAAGAGAGCGTCTCCGATGCCCGCCTAAAAGTATTGAAAAAAGTGTATGGTAGCATAAATCTCTTCATTATAGCGGAAAAATGTGATTTGTACATTGACGGATAGCATAAAAAACCAGTATGATAGGGAAGCTTGATACGGGCCGTTGGCGCAGTTGGTAGCGCGCTTGCATGGCATGCAAGAGGTCACCGGTTCGAATCCGGTACGGTCCACCCGATTATGAACGACTCCTTTGCCTCTATAGCTCAATGGATAGAGCTATCCCGTCCTAAGGGAGAGATGGGGGTTCGATTCCCTCTGGGGGCACAAAAAATATTCACTCTCTAAAGAATCTATCATGTCTTCAATGCGGATTACCAAAATCAATGAGCTCTTGAGAAAGCTGCTCGGTGAAATAATGGAGCGGGATATGAGCCTGAAACCGGGAGTGTTCATCACGATCGCCAAGATTGACACCTCTAAGGATCTCCGTTATACTCGGATGTTCATCAGTGTCTTTCCGGAACAGGAAACGCACTATGTTTCAGAAACGCTCAAAAAAGAACTCTCGCGCATCCAAAAGAGCCTCTATAGCAAACTCTATATGAAGCCTCTCCCAAAACTCTCCTTCGAAATCGATGAAACAGCACAGGAAGCCGATAAAGTAGAGAAAATCTTAAAGAAACTTTTTTAGCTTGTTCTCGGCATTTTTCAGGGTTATCAACACGTTATGCCCAGTGGTACAACTGAAAAAGTGACTCCGAAACTCTCTCTATCAAAAACATTAAAAAATGGGGTGTGTCTGGTAGAATTATGGGAATCTGTATATTTTTATTTTAAGTTGTCCCACTGGGTATGCAAGTATTTGATTCAGAATTTCATACGCTGCAGTATATCATTTTGAAATCAAAGCGTGTCCTTCTCTTTGCCCATAGTCGACCTGATCCGGACACTGTCGGCGCCAACCTCGCTCTTGCCGAATACATCAGAAGCTGTGGAAAGTATGTGGATATTGCCTGTTTTGATGCTTTTCCAGATGCTCTGAAGAGAGTGGGAGAAGAGACATTTCTCCATCCTGATCAGATAGATATCCAAAGTTACGATGCGGTGATTGCCTGCGACAGCGTTGATCGCGGCTTTCACAAAATTATCGATACTCTTCCTGCAAATCAAGTCGTCGTTCTGATCGATCACCACCCCGATATCAGCATAACAGGGGATGTAATGATGATTGATACGGGATATTCGTCTTCTTCCGAGCTGATCTATCTCTTTCTTTCCGCCGTGGAAGCGAAGATAACAAAATCGATGGCGACCCTACTCCTGATGGGTATCCTCTTCGATACCGGTGGATTTCAACACTCCAACGTTTCTCCACAGGTGATGCAGATCGCTTCTGACCTGATGAAGAAGGGCGCCCCTCTAGCAAAAATCACGGAGACTATTTTCACGAAAAACAATATCAGCGCGCTAAAACTTTGGGGTCGCGCTTTTGAAAAAGCCCGGTTCAATAACGAAAATGGGATGCTGGTTACCGCCATCACCGAAAAAGATGTGGCTGAGTGTCAGGCTTCTGTCGAAGACATCTATCAGGTAGCTTCCATCCTCAGTACCGTACCAGATGCCAAGTTCGCTCTCGTACTCTCACAACAAGGAGAAGCCACTGTCCGAGCCAGCTTGCGCTCTATGAAGCACCATAACGTGGATGTCTCAGCCATCGCACATAGCTTTGGCGGGGGAGGACACAAGCTTGCCAGCGGTTTTGAACTGGAAGGGAGACTCGTCGAGACTGACACGGGCTTTATGGTGGCGTAACGGCACATATCCACAGGTTATACAGAAGAGTATGGATAAAAAGGAATCTCTTGCTACTCTGAACGAAAAGATGATGCGCGAATGCACCTGCGCTCTGCGCGCAGAAGCGACGCAGGCGGTACCGGGGAAGGGGAGTGCCTCCGCAGAGATTCTCTTCATCGGTGAGGCTCCGGGGAAGAAAGAAGATGAATCGGGCGTACCGTTTGTCGGCGCCGCTGGGAAATTTCTCGATGAAATGCTCTCAAGCATCAGCTTGAAACGCGAGGATATCTACATCACCAACATCGTCAAATACCGTCCGCCTGACAACCGTGACCCATCCCCAGAAGAAATTGCTGCTTGCCGAGAATGGCTCAGCGAACAAATCCAAATCATCCAGCCGAAAATAATCGTGACCCTCGGCCGACACGCATTGGAACATTTCATTCCCGGAGAAAAGATCTCTCTCGTACACGGGCAGGCGTTCCACAGAGTTTTTCCTGATATCGGCGAGCAGGTATTTTTCGTCCTCTACCATCCTGCCGCCGCCCTCTACAACGGCAGTATGCGCGCGACTCTCTTGGAGGATTTCAAGAAAATTCCTCGCGTGTTGGAGAAGATAAGAAAGAACTCCTCATAAAGGAGTTTTTTTATTTTACCATTTTGCGAAATCTTTCCAGAAGTTTTTTTGTCACTGCGAAAGATTGTTTTTCTTCGAAAGTCATTTCCGCAAAAGTCCTCCCTTCTCCTTCTGGAATGAAGATGGTATCCCAGTGGTATCCGTTGGTTCCTCTGGGCTTTTCAGGAAGAGCGCCTCTGACCGTCTCTTCTAAAAAATAGGTTTCACTTCCGTCACAATAGCCGAGCACCGTCGTCCACTGGCAGCCGTATTGATTGAAGAGCCGTGCTATCTCGCAGGTTTTTTCTTCACCGACGGTTTTCTCAAACCACCATTTGATAAATGGTCCGGGAAATCCATTCAGACAGTCAAGCGATAAGGATGCATCCATCACGAAGCATGGTTTTCTAACTTTACTGTAGGCATATTCGAGTTTATGTCGGACAATTTCCTGCGGATCGAGGGATTGAATTTCCGGGACATCAAAATCAATGTGCTGAATTTCAAAATCCGACAGAAGTCTTTTGGCATCTTCCACCTTGTGTATGTTTTGCGTAACAAAAACGAGTGTTCGCATAGATTTGTGCCGAGGGTGGGACTCGAACCCACAAGCCTTTTGGGCGCAGCATCTTAAGTGCCGTGCGTATACCATTCCGCCACCTCGGCAATTCTTGAGGTCCGGGGCGGAGTTGAACCGCCTTAGAGGGTTTTGCAGACCCTTGCCTGACCGATCGGCCACCGGACCATTTCTTTCCTTAGTGAATAAAGCATTCCCAGTCTAGCGAAGTTGCGGGGGAGCGTCAATGAAAAAACGCCCGACAAGTATGCCGGACGCTTCTTCACTTTGTATTTATTTTATCACCTGAGCCCTCAGATTGCGCCGACCAAAGGCGAAGGCTTCTGTTTTGGTTTCCATATAGATGTCGATGTGATTGCCCTTGATGGCACCACCGCGGTCTTCACAGCGGAACTCACCCATTCCTTCGATACTGATTTTAGCACCGAATGGGAAAGAGGGAGAACAGGCGAGAGTGCGCTTCTCAGCAACTTTCAACCCTGATGCCGTGATACCATCGCTCTTGCCACACTCATCAGCTGCGGCCGTATAGGCAGAAGCATTGATAGTGAATGGCTCTTTCGGAAGAGTCGTCCACAAACGCGCCTGCTTTTCTTTCCAACGGTTGAGAATCTTTTCCTCAAACGTCAATTCTTCGGTGACTTTTCCTTCAGACTGATCTTTCTCTATCTCAAAGCTCCACTGCAAGAGATAGGGGTCGTTTTTGAAGTCATAAGCACTCCTCACCGGAGACTCAAGGGGGTTGTCCGGATTTTCCATAGCCTCCGCAGAGGGCGTACCGGTAAAGATGGCTATTGCTGCTACTGCGAAAAGAAACTCTTTTCGAAATATCATAGATTGCTCTTACAGATGATCTGTGGCCCCTCGGAAGGAGGACAGGTCAGCTCTTAAGCCAACCGCTGATGATAGCATATAATCAGGAATCCGTCAAGTGCAAAATAGTGTTTATTGGCTTATACAAAGCATAATATACGGAAATTAGCCCTCTTTTTAAGGTCAAATATTGGGATTTGTCCTCTTGGCGTTACTTTTATGAGCGACTATCACAAAACAAGGAAACATGTTCCTCAGGACAAAAGAAATACTCACTTTTTTGAAAAACTCCCTCAGTGAGAGTGCGGCAATGGGGATATACTGGTGAAAAAAGATCAGGCTCCCATCTTTGGCAAGAAACTCGGACGAATTGGAAATAACCTCTTTCCGAGCTTCTTGGCTCAACCATGAAAATGGGATGCTCGATACGATCAAATCGATACCTTGCAATCCTTCTTTCTGCAATGTGGGTATGATGTCTTGGATAGTACCGCAGATGATACGCAGGCGCGGATCTCCGATTTCTCGCAAGAGTTCCACAAAATCACGGTTCGACTCGATAGCGATCAATTGCCCATCCGCTGGGAGACGCTGGAGCAAGACCTTGGTCATCACGCCATTGCCCGGACCGTATTCGATAATTTTTTTGAGAGGTTTCCCTTCCTGTGACCGCAAGGCCTCGCGTATGATATACTGAGAACTTTCCGCCAATGCACCGACATTAAAATCTGATAATGCCACCCTGATAAAGTTTTGTTTTGTGCGCATAAAAAGAAAAATATTTATCAGCCATAAAATCATTCACATGTATTCTACTCCTTTCAGAAAAAAGAAAACAGCCCTTTTCGAGGATGTTTCTCTTCTCTTGATCTGATAAGTGAAGTCTCTTTGCTCCGACAAACCCAACCGTATCGAGCAGTGCGTTCGGACTGGAAGCAGGGGCCCTACATACAGGATACTCGCTCGCTCGTATTCTACTCACGCCCTTCTCCTCCCCTTACCACTAAAAAGCAAAAAAGAATAACACAAGGTCATTCTTTTTTGCTTTGCTAGAGCGGGTAAGGGGAGAATCTCACTGCTCGCTATGCTGCGCTCTATAGGGCTTCCGCCCTCTAGCCCTCGATGACTCGGTCACCCCACACGGGAAAACAGGTGTTTTCCCGACCCCTTTCCTGTTCGACTCTCCTTACACAACCCATAAGCTAAAAATCACCCCCTAAGAGGAGTGATTTTTAGCTTAACTGAGCGGGTAAGGGGAGTCGAACCCCTATCTAGTCCTTGGCAAGGACTCATAATAGCCGCTATACGATACCCGCCTACGTTGCACTTCGGCGAGGCAAGCCCGCTAAGCGACGTTGGCTATTTTTTTACATTTTTTTATTCCTCTGTGGGACTGGATGGGATCGAACCATCGACCAAGCGGTTATGAGCCGCGCGCTCTACCACTGAGCTACAGTCCCAAAAATCAAAACTGCCTCATATTGAACTGTTTATCCACCTTATCCACACACTATACACTATTCCTTACTTTTTTTTGAAGTCTTTGTGTGCCGGGGGGCAGAATCGGACTGCCGACACGAGGATTTTCAGTCCTCTGCTCTACCACTGAGCTACCCCGGCTAATTCTGATAAGTACCCGGTGCGCGCTCAAGGACTCGAACCTTGGACCCCCTCGGTGTAAACGAGGTGCTCTAACCAACTGAGCTAAGCGCGCTTTTCGTTTGAGATATAAGGAAAACTGTGCCCAGGAGAGGACTCGAACCTCCAATCCCTTGCGAGAACTACCACCTCAAGGTAGCGCGTATACCAATTCCGCCACCTGGGCATATCCTTAAAAATGCTCTTCATTCGAAAGCCAGCATCAGCCGACTTTTGTTCATCCGATAAAACACCCTCTCATGAGCGCTTGCGGAGGAAAACACAAAAGCGCAAAGACATTATACCTTTGTCTCTGTCTCGCTGGCAACTGCTTCAGTCATCACCGCTACTGGCTCTTGCACTTCAGGAGCAACACTGGCGGATGAGGACAGGACATCACCAGCTTTCACGCTGATTTCCTTGAGCTTCTTGCTCAGTACCTTGACGGACTTGTCGCGGACGAAATAGAGTTTGGCGCGACGGGCACGGGTACGTTTCACAAATTCGATTTTTTCGACTTGTGGGGAAGAAAGAGGAATGACAAGCTCCACACCGACGCCAAAGGACACCTTACGGATGGTGATGGTCTTCGATGAGCTCTGACCACCCTTGATAGCGATGACAGTACCCTGAAAGACCTGCGTGCGCTCCTTGCTGCCTTCTTTGATCTTGCGGAAGAGCTTGACCATATCGCCGGCCTTGAGCTCGACTGTCTCCTGTGCCTTTCTTTGCTTGAGATTGAATGCGATGAGTTTCTGGTGCATAATCTTATACTGGGCGTTACATCGCTCTAATGAGATGGAGTAGATGCGGGGATGAATCCAAATCAACATCTGGCATCTGGTATCTGAGCAACAGACAAGCCTATAATTATATAAATGAGAGCTCTATTGAAAAGAAAAAACCTTGAAACATCACTATCCCGTTACAAGGCTTTTCAGGGCTTCACCATCATAACCCGCCTCGCGTGTTTCGTCAATATCACGGAGCGCTTTCCGAAAATCATCGGGAAGTGGTGCCTCAAAAAGATATTTTTTGGAAAAAAGTTCGAATTTCAGCCGGAAAGCATGCAGCATCTGACGCTCTGAAAAAAACAGCTTTCCCTGTCGCATCGGCTTCCAAGCGTAGAGCTTGTCACCGACAACAGGATTACCAAGAGACGCCAGATGAGCACGGATCTGATGGGTACGGCCGGTTTTTGGCGTAACCGAGAGCGCGTCAAAATCATGATAGCGAGCGATGACCTGATACAGAGTCAGGGCCTCACGCGCTGCCTCCGGTACATCTCTGGTCTCCACCACGAAACGCTTCAGTTCGCCGGAACGCTGCATCAATGGCTTATTGATAGATCCATCAAGCGCCGGCATATTCCCATATACCAGAGCGATATATGTTTT
>JAHFOM010000004.1 GCA_023261685.1 Candidatus Moraniibacteriota bacterium
AGCAATCTCAAGAAATACCCGCGTCGTTTTTTCGGTCACCGCTGAAAACATCCCTCCCATCACACCAGCCAAAGCCAGCACCTTCTTCTCATCGGCGATCACCAGGTCCTCCGTATCGAGTTTGATCGTTTCGCCGCTTAAAATCTGCAACGTCTCCCCCGCCTCTGCTTGGCGAATGATGATATTCCCTTCGATCATATCCGCATCAAAGGCATGCATCGGCTGACCATATTCCAAGAGAAAATAATTGGTACTATCTACCGGCACGCTGATAGGACGCAATCCGCTTCGCACAAGCAATGATCCCAGTGAAAGCGGTGACGCTCCTTGCTTCACGTTTTCAAACAAAAACCCGGCATACCGGAGACACTTTCTTGATGCTATCGATATTCCGATGGGATTTTCCGGATATTTCTCGAATGGTTCCTGTTCAAAAGAAAGTTTTCGTCCTTCCAGCGCCGCGATCTCTCTCGCCAAACCTCTGTAGGAGAGCGCGTCCGCGCCGCGATCGGGAAGAATTTTCAGATCAAGAATGAAGTCAGAGAGACCGGCGTACTCTGCCAATGCCATTCCAATGGGGGCATCATCCGGAAGCATCACAATACCCTGATGTCCATCACCCAATCCAAGCTCTTTTTCTGAACACAGCATCCCCCGTGATGCTTCTCCGCGAATGTCCGTTTCTTTTATTTCAAAATTTCCCGGCAGTCTGGCTCCCGGCAAAGCTACCACCACTTTTTTCCCATTGGCGACATTGGGCGCGCCGCAGACGATCTGACGGACCATATCGCCCGTATCGACTTTGACTACTTTCAATGTATCGGCATTCGGATGTTTTTCCATCTCGAGCACCAGTCCGACTACGACGTTTTCCAAATGATGTTGGAAGGATTCTACCGATTCTACTTCGAAAGCACGCGTCAGAAAAAGCTGCGAAAGTTCCTCCGCGGTCTTCTTCGTTTTCGATAATGCAACCAGTTCGTTGTAACTATATTTCATAATGACGTCAAAATTGCCGTATAAATCGAAGATCGCCGCTCATAATAAGACGGATATCGGTGATTTTGTATTTCATCATAGCCAGACGTGTCGTCCCGAAGCCCCATGCGAATCCCTGATATTTCCCCTGGCGGTAGCCGGCCGCTTCAAACACTTTCTGATTCACCATGCCGGCACCGCCGAGCTCGAGCCACCCGGATTGCTTGCAGACGGGACATCCTTCACCGTTACACAACGTGCAAGAGATATCGAATTCGAACGACGGCTCAGTAAACGGGAAAAAACTCGGTCGCAAACGGATATCGATTTTCTTACCGAAAAATCGGCTGAAAAAAGTTTCTGCCACCCATTTAAAATTCGCTACCGTCACGTCGTCACCGACCATCAGGCATTCGAACTGATGGAAGGTATGTTCGTGCGAAGCATCGGTCGATTCATTGCGAAATACTCGTCCCGGAACAACGATGCGCAGTGGCGGCGTATGCTTTTCCATATACCGGACCTGCACCGGGGAGGTTTGCGTACGCAGGAGCAAGCGCTCTTGTTTTGTATTTTTTCTATCGATTGTCGATTGTTGATTGTTGATTGTTTTGAGCCAGAAGGTATCCTGCATATCCCGCGCCGGATGATCAGCTGGCACATTCAGCGCGTCAAAATTGTAGTGTTCGGTCTCTACCTCAGGACCATCCGCTATCTCAAATCCCATTTCAGAAAAAATATCCTCGATCTCATGCTCGATCTGCGTAATCGGATGCAGGTGCCCGCGGGCGACCGACACGCCGGGCGCGGTCACATCGATGCGCTCTTTTTCCCAATCGACGCTGTTTTCGAGAAAAGCCTCCTTCACCGCGTCAAAAGCCCGAAGCAACGACTGCTTGGTATCGTTTGCCTGTGGTCCGATAATCTGCTTCTCCTCCGGAGTCAGATCTTTCAAGCCTTTCAAGAGATTGTTCAATTCGCTCTTGCGGCCGAGATATTTCACTTCCCACGCCGCCAATTCAATCGCCGTTTTGACTGTTTGCAGGGCTTTTTCTCCCTCTTCTTTGATGTGGACGATACGTTCTTGCAACATAGTGAAAGAGTTTTCAATAATGGCTTCATTGTAGCGAAGATACCCGCTGCGGTCAAAGGTTTGTTTCGCCTTGACGCAAGACCTTCCAGCCGTCGTTCTGCAAACGCGTCACCGTCGAGGGAAGACTCTCCCGGTAACCACCATCCACATACGCGACTACCTGATTGCCGAAATACTGTTTCGCTTCGAGGGCAGTGTGCGCCGGCGGCCGACCCTCCGGATTGGCGCTCGGAGCCAAGAGCGGTCCGGTGTTACGTAACAAGGTACGTAACTCATTGTCAGCAGGCAGACGGAAAGCCAGCGTTTTCGTGCCTCGATGGAGGTATCGGTACTCCGGATTCGGACAATCAAACACCACGCTGACTTTGCCGGGCCAGACATTCTTGAGCGCTTGCGTGTCGGCATCAGTCAATGTGATGCCGAAATGGAGCAGTGCGGAAATATCATCAATCAGTATAATGCAGGGCTTGTCCGGATCACGACCTCGCACACGGTACAGCTCCGCCACCGCTTCCGGCGAACGCGCCAGACACACGATGCCGTAGAGCGTATCCGTCGGGATGACCGCCAGTTTTCCTTCACGCAAAGACCGGATGACCGCGTCGGAAAAAAGCATACTAAAAGACGATTCTTACGAAGTCTTTCTTTCCGACTTTCATCACCTGATCAGCAAAACGTTTTTCTATGAGCGCATTTTCATTAGTAATTTTTTCTCCGGCAATTTCCACGCCGCCCTGCGACATCTTGCGTCTGGCATCCGCCTTGCTTGTCGCCAGTCCGTTGGCTGTTATCACATCAGAAATTTTTATACCATCATCCACTTTGATACTCAAAATATCCGTCGGTATTTGTTTTTTGGAAAATGTTTCAATAAAATATGTTTCTGCTTTCTGCGCTTCGTCCGCGCCGTGATAGAGGGTGACGATTTCTTTGGCGAGCCTGACTTTGACATCGCGCGGATTGGCGCCCGTTATGATGTCTTCAGCATACGTGGCGATCTCCGTCATCGGCACGCGGGTACAATGGACGAAGTAGTCCATAATCAATTCATCCGGGATACTCATCACTTTGCCGAACATCTCATTGGGCACATCGGTCAGCGTGATGGTGTTGCCCCAGCTCGAGCTCATCTTGCGCCCGTCCGTCCCGGGGATGAGGTTCATCGTAAGTACCGCCTGCTCCGGCTGCCCGTGTTTTTTCTGGAGGGAGCGTCCGGCAAGTAGGTTGAAGCGCTGATCCGTACCACCCAGCTCCACGTCGGCATTGGTCGCTACGCTGTCAAAGCCCTGCATCAGGGGGTACAGCACCTCACGGAGCGACACCCGTTTACCAGTATCCAATCGTCGCCTGATATTGTCGCGCGCGATAAATTCCGCCAGCGAAAAGACATCCGCCTGTTCGCCGATTTCCGCATACCCCAGCTTCTCCAGCCACGTCGAATTATAATGCACCTCGGCTTTGTCGAGATCAATGATCTTGCCTGCCTGCTCGGTGTAGCTTCGCATATTCTCCTCGATCATCTGCTTGGCAAGCATCGGCCGTTCAGAGTCCTTGTCGCTCGTGTCACCGATGACGCCGGTAAAGTCACCGACGATAAATACCACCGTGTGTCCCAAGTCCTGAAAGTCCCGCAGTTTCCGGAGCGCCACCGCACGTCCGAGATGGATATGCGGGCTGGTCGGATCAATGCCGAGCTTGATACGGAGCGTCTCACTGGACAACAGGCGCGCCTTCAGACGTTCCCGATCAATCACCTCCGCCACCCCCCGCGTCAACAACTCCTCGATTTTTTGTTCTTTAGATAACATATGCCGTATTGATTAAATACCCATTTTCTTTTTGGTCAGTCGGTACTGGTCATCGGAAATCTGACCGGATTTGCGCATCGCCTCGAGAGACGCGAGAATCTCCGCCTTGTTTTTTTCGATGTTTTTCGGAGTCATCGCTTTCTTCATCATTTTCTCGCGCTCCGCCGGACTCATCTTCATCATCCGCTTCATCGCGAAACGCTGAAATATATTGAGATCCTTCATATCCGGCATCCCGGGAATATTCGGCAGCGCATTCTCCTCCTCGTCATTCTTTTTTTTCAATGGGTTCCATTTCATACAGAGTAAGGTTAAGGGTTTAGAGTACAGGGTACAGGGTACAGGGTTTAGGAAAAACTTGCATTTTACTGAACCCTATCTCCTCGATCCTATCCCCTGTTCATAGTTTTCATCTTATACCGCGTCACCAAAAGAGCGGAAGCGATATAGATCGAGGAGTACGTACCGAACGCCACGCCCGCCAAAAGCGCGACACCGAAATAGCGGATGCTCTCCCCGCCGAAAATGACAATCGCAACGAGCGTGATGATCACTGTCATCGAGGTATTGATCGAGCGGCCAAGCGTTTCGTTGAGCGAGCGGTTGACGATGATCTCAAAATCTTCCTTGCGCTGCGAACGCATCAAATTCTCGCGCACGCGATCATAGACCACGATCGTATCATTGACCGAGTAGCCGAGAATCGTCAACAAAGCCGCGATAAAGGGCACGCCGATTTCCACGCCATAATATCTTCCTAAAATAACAAATAGTCCCAGTACGATAATAATATCATGCGCCAACGCGATGACCGCTCCGAGACCGTATTCCCACGACGTCACGACACCCGAGACCCGCCGAAACGCCCACGCGATATAGAGAGCGATGCCGAGGATAGACAAAATGATACCGAGGATGGCGTTTTTCTTGATCTGACTCGATACCGAAGCTCCGATGAAATCCGTTCGCAACTGCACCAGTCCCGGATCGAGCGCCTGAAGTGCCGACAAGACCCGTTCATTGGCGGTTTCGTCGGACGCCAGATAACGCAAGAGTACCCCGCGCTCATTGGTCGGCTGAATAGTGAGGCTTTTGAGATCGATTGGCGCCAAACTCTCTCCGATCACTGACACTGTCGGAACCGCATCAAGAGAAAATTGCACTTCCATCAGCGTCCCGCCCTTAAAATCAATGCCGAAATTGAATCCCCACAAGAGAATCAGCACGATACTTGCCAGCGTGATGATGCCGGAAAACCAGTAAGCGTATATTCTTTTTTGGATGATCTGGAGCATATTATTCGAGACGCTTTTTGGGTGATACGAGGAATTGCGGATATTTTTCCATCCACGAAGCAGTGAGGAATACTGTGGTAATCCTGACGAGTACGACGGCGGTAAACAGCGACAGCAACACGCCGAGTGCCAGAATAATCGCGAATCCTTTGACAAAACCGGTGCCGAATCCGATCAGGATAAAGGTGGTGATGAGCGTCGATATATGCCCGTCACGAATACTCGGCCACGCCCGGCGGAAGCCTTCACTGAGAGATTTGTAGACGTTCTTGCCGTATGAGAGTTCTTCGCGCGTCCGCTCAAAAATAAGTACGTTGGCATCCACCGCGATACCGATGGACAGGATGAACCCCGCGATACCGGAGAGCGTCACCGTAATGGCAAACGGCGTAAAGACGGAGAGTTTGAAAATTGCCAAAAGCATCGCCGTGTAGAGGAGGAGAGCAAACACCGCGATCAAACCGAGGAAACGATAATAAAAAATCATAAAAATGGCAACCGCGCCGAGACCCACCAGTCCGGCCAAGAGACTCTGCCGGAGCGCGCTCTCGCCGAGGCTGGCATCGACGCTCTGCTGACCGACCAAGGTAATCGGCACCGGAAGCGCGCCTTCATTCAAACGCTTGACCAGGTCGTTGGCTTCCTGCATTTTGTAATTGCCAGTAATGACCGCCTGCCCGCCAACAATCTCTTGTTGAATCGTCGGAGCATACGGCGGATCCAACGCATCGATAACGCCATCGCCATTGGTATCGGTGATCGGCAGACCGTCGAGCACGATGGCGACGCCTCTGCCGACATTGCGCTTGGTAATTTCGGCAAAAAGTTTTGTCCCCTCATCATCAAAACGGAGCGCAATCTGCGGCGACCCGACTCCCTGACTCCGGTAATCCACATACGCATCCTTCAGGTTTTTCCCGGTCAGTCCCGTCGCGACGAAAGCCAGTTCCGGATACTGCCCGATGGAACGCTTGAGAAAAAGAATGTGCGAGGCGCGTACTTCGCGATTCTCTCCTTCTCCTCGTTCCTCAAGCTTCTTAATGATATGCCAGCCGAACTGACTCTCCACAAGATCGGGGTATACTTCTCCTGTTTTCAAAGCATCTCCGAATACGACATCGTCAAACTCAGGGACGAACGTACCTTTTTTTACAAAATCCAGATCGCCGCCCTTATCCTTGGAGCCGGGATCCTGACTGTACTGTGTCGCCAGCGTAGCAAAATCTTCCCCAAGTTTCGCGCGGATCAAAAGATTTTCCGCATCACTCTTTGATTTGGCATTCACCTCATCAAATTGTTTCTCGGCTTCCAGCCCAGCAGGTTCGCGGAATTCCAGAAACGGAGTTTCCTTGATGACTTTCTTGGCCTGCTCGATGTCCTTGATGCCGGGAAGCTCGACGATGATGCGCTGTGTTGATCCTGAACGAGAGAGCTGCACCAGCGGTTCACCGACGCCGAAGGCATTGACCCGCCGCTCGATGACCGCTTCGGCGGCGGCGAGCGCGTCGTCTTGTTTCGCCGCATCCAGCTGGGAGACATCCGCCTCATATTCCAAATGAATCCCACCCTGAAGATCAAGCCCCCTATTCACTTGCATCCCTTCCAAAAAACCAAAAAGCGGCGGAACAAACTTGACCGCGGAAGGATAGGCGATGACGCCGCACACCAAGCCAAGCGCCAGCACCCAAGCGAATTGAAAGCGAATTTTTATCTGCTGTTTCATAGATGCTAGTATATCGGAAAGCGTATCTCTAGGCAACTGAGAGTCTCTCTCAGCCTGCCAAGACAAAGAAAAAGGACAGCATAAGCATTGTACGCTGTCCTTTTTTTGAAGCAAAAGATCGAAGATGAAAAATCACTGGAGCCACTGGCTCGTGCAGAAATGAGTGATGATCGGAATCACCTCTGCACGGATCTTTTCCCTCCGTTTGAGAAGCTCAAGCGGTGTCATCCATCCGACGGCCTCGATGCCGGGATCTTCCGGGTGAAACCGTCGAAGCGACCGGTCCATCAATAATCCGTACCCATAGAGTATTTTGCAATCCGGTCTGCCGCGAATCGGAGTAAAGACTTCCTTGAACACCCCGAGAATTTCGACCTGTCTGTGATCCGATATGCCGACTTCCTTGCGCAACAGTCGCCAAATAGCAGTCTCAAACGACAAATCTTCAGGCTCCACCGTTATCACAGGAATACTGAGCATCCCTATTTCTTTGTTGATGTCAGGTTTTCCGTGGAGTTCCCTGATGACCAGAAACTGTTCCAGAGACTTTGTGTCATCAAGGAGCAAAAATCCCACCTTGAATATAGTGTCCATCGGCTTACCCATGTAGTCCCCCTTTGGTTGTCAGTTGGTAAAAAGCATCGTTCACACCGAAAGACTACAATGAAGTCATATTATTGTCAATGGTCCTGTTTTTCGCATCTTTCGAAGAAAGAAACTGTCAGGACACACCTATTTTTTTCCGACGGCGGTGAGTGTCCCATCGGAAAGAACATAGCTTGCTGTCAAACGCATCCGCTCCAAGAAACGCCGGTCGTGGGTAACCAATATAATAGTACCGGTATAGGTTTCAAGCGCTTCTTCAAGCGCCTCGATAGCCTCAAGATCCAGATGATTGGTCGGTTCATCGAGTATGAGGACATTGGCTGAGAGAGCCGCGAGGAGCGCGAGGATGAGACGCACGCGCTCACCCGGGCTGAACGAGGCAATCTTGTCATCCAAAACCGTCGGCGAAAACTGAAATTCCGAAAGATGGAGGGCGATGATATCACGATCGAATATATCGAGACGTCGTTTGAACAGCTCAATCGGCGTGGTCGCCCGTGAAACATTCTCGTGTTCCTGCATCAGATATCCGAACGTCAGTTGCTTGCCACATATCCGCTCTCCGGAGAGTGGCGCCAATTCCCCGCTGATAGTTTTGAGCAGGGTTGATTTTCCCACGCCGTTGTTGCCGAGAATGGCGATACGACTGCCGAAAGGAATCGTGAGAGAAATAGGCCCGCCTACGAAAGTCTTCGGCGAGGCAAGCCCGCCTTTGAGAGTCTTCGGCGAGGCAAGCCCAGACTGAAAACCATTTTCATATCCAAAACAGAGTTTTTTGAGTACAATACTGCCCTGCTCCGCTTTCTCCAAAGACTCGGCAAAAGTGATGATGAGCGGATCGCGCACCGAAGGTCGCTCAATTTTTTTCAAACGCTTCTGGCGCTCTTCCAGCGCCTTAGCTGACATCGTGAATTTTTTCGTCGCGCGCTCTTTTTTGAAATTCGATGAAAGCTTGTCATGATCGGGAGCACGTTTCCCTTTGACTCGCTCTACCCAGTCCATTTTCTGTCCGATAGAAAGGAGCAGACGTCCGCGTTCTTCTTCCTGCGCGCGGTACTGTTCCTTGTGCTTGCGAATACTACGCGCTTTCATCTCGGCAAAAGCACTCCACCCGCCCGTGTACATCGTGACATCGCGCCGGTACCAATCTATTTCCAGCACCTTTTTCACCACGTTGTCGAGAAAACGCCGGTCGTGCGACGCGATGATGACGGTCGCCCGCGAACGCTTCAGATACCGTTCAAGCCACAGAAGCGCCGGCAGATCGAGATTGTTCGTCGGTTCATCAAGGAGCAACAGATCCACGCCGCGAAGTAGTACTCCCGCCAACGCCACCTTGCGTTTTTCTCCGCCGGAAAGTTCCGAGACGAGACGGTCCGGAGCGATATGCTTGAGCATCAACCCTTCCAGAATATGATTGGACTGGCGCGCGAAATCGTAGCCGCCCAGACGCTCGTACTCTGACTGAAGCGCCTCATACGCTGTCATCACTTCTCCATGGTCCAAGCGCGGTTCCAGTCTCGCCATTTCTTTTTCCAATGTCTCCAGTCCGGCCATCTGGCGCAGGTAGCTCATCAGCGTGACAGCAGACTCGGCGACGGCCTCTTGGGGCAGGTATCCGATCAAAAGACGATTGGGCATCACGACCGTCCCCCGATCAGACGTTTCCAGTCCGGCGATGATTTTAAGCAAGGTTGATTTACCCGAACCATTGAGTCCCACCAGCGCCACTTTCTGCCCCTCGCCCACCGAAAAAGAGACCTTCTCGAGGACGCGCTCCGTACCATATCTTTTCCTGACATCTCTGAGTGTGAGCATAAAAAAGCTTTTTAGCTTTTTAGTTTGTTAGCTTGTTAGCTTATAAAACAGAAGAAGAATAATACAACAAAAAAACACTTCTGTAAAGGAACAATTGATCTGCTCTTTTCATCACCGTAAACTGACTTCTGTTTCAATCAGTACTCGGCGGGCGTTTGCAAAGGTGACTTTGGCGAGCGCTTCGGCGTAGGGAAGCCAGACATATCCGATATGCTCGTGGGAAAGCTTGACTGTTTGCGTCTCCGTCCGTGCCGGATAAAAATGCACCTGCTTGAATATCCAGATACCGCGACGGAACTTCAGGCGTTTCCGGCGTTCATTGCCTTTCGCCACGTAAAAATAGCGGATACTGACGCGCTTGGGCAACACTGTCAGATCAGTAATTCCCGTTTCCTCCTCTGTCTCCCGCCTGAGAGTCATTTCCTCGCTTTCTCCGGCTTCGATGTGTCCCTTGGCAAAATCAAAATGCCCGCTCGGATACTGAAGCAGGAGGTACAGGCGCTGATGATCTTTCTCACGAAAGACGACGGCACCGACGGAGACTTCCCAGACAACCGGAAAACCAAACGCCCGAAGCGCCCTGTACAGCGGTTTGAAAACTGGTACATGCATAAAACAATATCTCAAAAAAAGAAGTATCTTTCTCATAAGGTACAATAGCGGGTATTGCACCGCTGAGCAAGCTATGCTAGTATTTCTTGCTATCATCTTCTGATATATCGCATACCAATAATGAAGCGTCCTCTCGTATGGGAAATCATCTGGATCGCCGGTCTGAGTATCGGAGGGATTATATTGGGTATTCTCTCTGTTTACTTTTTTGGTACGCGAAGTTCCATCAACATCACGGATTATCCCCTCAAGCAACCATCCATCCTGTATGACCGCACCGGCACGCATGAGCTCTATCGTCTCTATGATGAAGAGAACCGCATCATCATAGGTCATCAAGACATACCCGATGGAATACGTTTTGCCACTATTGCGGCAGAAGACGCTCATTTTTATACACATCACGGCATCGATATCATTTCCATGGCGCGCGCCCTCAAAGTCAATTTTGAAAGCAGAGAAATACGCCAAGGCGGTTCGACCATCACTCAGCAATTAGCGCGTATTCTTTACCTGACACGAGAACGCACCATCAAACGAAAAATCAACGAGATGTTTCTGGCGCTCAAAATAGAGGCGGAGTTCAGTAAAGAACAGATTCTCGATACCTATCTCAACGCCGTTCCTTATGGATCCAATGCCTACGGCATCGAAACCGCCAGCCTGACATTTTTTGGAAAAAACGCGAAACAGCTGACGCTTGCCGAGAGCGCGCTCCTCGCCGCCCTGCCGAACGCTCCCACCTACTATTCTCCTTATGGCAACCAGAACGATGTTCTTCGCGCCAGACAACAGACTATCCTCAGTCGTATGTATGAATTGGGATATATCACATCTCCAGAGCTGGCAGCTGCCCGATCAGTCGATATCATCGGCGAAATCATTCCCCCAAAAAATCACATTATCGCTCCTCATTTCGTTTTTTACGCATTGGAACAACTCGCGAAAGACTACACCAAAGAAACGCTCCAAACAGAAGGGCTGCGCATCCGCACCACCCTTGACCTCGATCTTCAAAACAAGGCTGAACAAGCGGTCAGGAACGGCGCGAAAAAAAATCTTGCCCGCAGAGCGGAAAACGCCGGATTGGTCGCGCTGGATCCGCGATCGGGAGAAATATTGGCGATGGTCGGTTCCAAAGACTATTTCGATGCGACCATCGATGGCAATGTGAACGTCACGACACGTAGGCGCCAACCGGGATCGGCATTCAAACCCTTCGCGTATGCCGCCGCGTTTGAGAAAGGCTACCAGCCAGAGTCCCCCATCGAGGACAAACCCATCAATTTCGGTCCGGACGGCAGCGGAAAACCCTACACCCCCCGCAACTACGACGGAACATTCCACGGAATGATGACGATGCGCGACGCGCTGGCGATGTCACTCAACGTACCAGCCGTACAGACACTCGCCCTCGCCGGTATCGAAAACACCATACGACTTGCCACTCGTCTGGGAATTACCACGCTCGATGATCCCAAACGCTATGGACTCGCTCTGGTCCTCGGCGGTGCCGAAGTCAGACCGCTGGATATGGCGAGTGCTTTCGGCGTTTTCGGACAAGAAGGTGTCCGTCACGACATCCATCCATTTCTCGAAATAACAGATCAAAAAAATGAAGCGCGGGAAACCGGTTTTGATCAAGAGGGTATCCGTGTCCTCGATACCGACATCGCCAGAAAAATAAATTCTATCTTGTCTGACAACAAAGCGCGGACACCTATCTTCGGACCGAACAGTCCGCTGGCTTTCCCTGCCGGTACCATAGTCGCGGGAAAAACCGGTACCACGCAAAATTTTCGTGACGCGTGGACTGTCGGGTATACACCGTTCATTGCCGTCGCCGTCTGGGCCGGCAACAACGACAATCGACCGATGGCGGAAGGAGCCGATGGGATTTTTGTCGCGGCTCCCATTTGGCGGGAGTTTATGAACGACGCGCTCATACGCTTTCCACAAACAGGTTTTACCGCCTACGCGCAGAGCGGCACCGCTCCGACCGGCGCGGAACATTTCAATGATGCTCCCGAAAGAATGATCTATTTCGACAAAAAAACAGGTCGGGAAATTTCTCCGGAAAAAGCTAAAAAAATGAAAAAAGGACGAGTGGACGTTCGAAGTACCCGCTGATATTTTTCAGCTCACTCTTTGCGAATGGCATCCATCGGGGTGAGCCGGGATGCTCGGTATGCCGGAGCGATACCGAATATCAGGCCGACAATCATCGAGAATCCGGCACCGAGGAAAAGAGCATTGGGAGAAAAATGGACACTGAGCGGAACTCCCAGCTCACTGAACACCCAACTCAATCCGAATGAAAGCCCGACACCCAGCGCAATGCCCAGAATACCGCCTAACAGGGTGATGATGAAAGCTTCGAACAAAAACTGTGCCAGAATACCGGATGATTTGGCGCCGACCGCTTTGCGCAGACCGATCTCGCTCGTCCTCTCCGAAACGGCGACATACATCACATTCATAATGCCCACCCCGCCGACAACGAGAGAGATGGATGTCAGTGCCAGAAGTAATACCGTCACTGATCCCAGAACATCATCCAGCGTCTTCTGCGCCTCTTTGGTAGAAGTCACCGCGAAATCGTCCTTGGTAGCATCATCGATATCATGACGCTTGCGCATCAGGGCGATAATATCAGCAACGGTTGCCGCTTCTTGATCAACGTTCTCCATCTTCACCGAAATGAACTGGACGTGATCGACTCCCAGAATTTTTTTCTGCAGGGTCTGAACCGGAACATACACGAACGTATCCAGATTCAACACCGCTATCGATCCGCGCGGTTTCATCACTCCGATAACACGATACTTCTCTCCTTTCAGCGTGATGGATTCTCCGACGGCGTTACTTCGTCCAAAAAAAGTTTCCTTGGTTTCTGAACCCAACACGACGACCCGCGATAAGTCATCATCTTCTTCCCTGGTAAAAAAACGTCCGCTGATCACGTCGATATTCTTATCCACGAGCGCGACGTCCGCTCCCGTTCCAAACAACAGCACGCGCTTGGCAACCGATCCGTACGTCGCCCGCTCCTGTCCGATGGTACCGGCGTACCACGCCGACACATTGGGTAGTTTTCCGATAGCCTCTCCGTCTTTGATCTTCAGCGTGGTGATTTGCGTCCCCTGGGATCGTGATCGCGCGTTCTCCTGCGACAGCGCCGTGGCGCTCGGTATCTTCACCTCGACCTGTATCAGATCCGTGCCGAAACTCTCCACCTGTCCGGTAATATATCCTTTGACACCGTCTCCGAGCGTCATCACGACAACCACCGCGAAGACACCGATCACTACCCCGAGCAAAGAAAGCAGCGTCCGTGCCGGATTGATACGAATCGCCCGCAACGCGAAACGCAACGGTCGCAAAAAAAAGGTTGGGTGAAGATAATTATTCATAGCGTAAGGCTTCCATCGGACTGACTTTTGAGGCTTTGAGTGCCGGATACAAACCGAAAATAATACCGATACTCACGGACACAAAAAATCCCAGCGCGAGCGACATCGGTGGCACCAGAAAATCCCATTCATATCCAAGTCTGACCAATATCAGGGATGCGATGAATGTCAATATGATGCCGAGTATGATGCCGATGATTCCCCCAAGAACCGTGATAAAAGAAGATTCAATCAGAAACTGAAACACGATATGCTGCCGGCGCGCTCCGACCGCTTTGCGCAAACCGATTTCCCGAACGCGCTGAGAAAGAGAAATCAGCATAGAATTCATAATCCCCACACCACCGACTACAAGCGATATGGAAGCGATGGCAACCAAAAAATATTTGAGAACATCGGTGATGCCGGTCAATACGTCAAGCGCGGCCGCCGTACTGCGGACTGAAAAATCTGATTCTTCATCTTCCTCCAGATGATGCTGCTTCCGCAACGAGAGCGTAATGTCGGCAATAGTCCGATCAATATTTTCCGGCGCATCCACAGTGGCACGTATCGAATTGAGATAATCGATACCCAAAAGAATTTTTTGGGCGGTCAACAGTGGAACGTACACCAGCGTATCAGGATTGGAAAACCCAGATGATCCGCGCTCTTCCAAAACACCAATCACAGTAAACAGATTGTCTTTCAGCGTGACGGTCTGCCCCAATGGATCACTGTTTGGGAAGAGTTCTCGTGCTCGGGTACTGCCCAATACAATGACCCGCGCTAAATTCGTCTCTTCTTCGGTAAAAAAGAAACGTCCCGAAGCCAACGTGATATTTTCAATATCAGCCGTCTCCATCGAAACCCCTTGAACACTCACCGAGAGTGAGGCGGCCGATGATTCAATGGTTCCTGATCCGGTGACGTATCCGGACAATGCGGTCAGATGAGGCGCGGAATAACGTTCACGAAGCACTTTCAGATCAGTATTTTTGAGCGTCGTGGTGACGATACCAAATGCCGAAGCCGGAGGACCGTCTTCTTCGGATGCGCCAGGCAAAATGATGAGAATGTTGGAACCGGCTTTTTGAACCTGCGAAAGCACCAACTGCTGAGCCGAAGCTCCGATACTCATTACCATAATCACCGCTGACACGCCGATCACCACCCCCAACACTGTCAGAAAAAAACGAGTTTTTGAGGCGGTCAAAGAGCGATAGGAAATTTTTATCGGATCGGATAGTTTCATACAGGCATACGAATATCAAAAAACTATTTCAGCGTCCTTTCATTGCCATCAGCGAACTTCCGATTCGCAACCGGCGTATCACTGACAATCTTTCCATCAATCATAAGAAGAATCCGCTTGGCATGTTCGGCGGTAGCCGTTTCATGCGTGACCAGCACCACGGTTTTACCGGTATCGTTGAGTTTTTGCAGAATGGCCATCACCTGCAAACCGGATTTGGAATCGAGATTTCCAGTCGGTTCATCAGCGAAAATAATATCCGGATCATTCACGAGCGCCCGAGCGATAGCCACCCGCTGTTTTTCACCGCCGGAAAGCTGGTTGGACAAGTGGTTGGCGCGGTGTTGCATACCGACCGCAGTCAAGGCGGAGCGTACCCGTTCGCGATTATCTTTTTCCGGATGATTATCGTACAGCAATGGCAGTTCCACATTGTCGGAAACGGACGTTTTAGGCAAAAGATTGAACGATTGAAAGACGAAGCCGATCTTTTTATTCCGAAGCGTCGCAAGCTCATCATCGGAAAATTCCGCGATATGCTTGCCATCCAGCCAGTAGTCACCGGCAGTTGCACGATCCAACAATCCCAAGACCTGCATCAGCGTCGATTTTCCCGACCCCGAAGGTCCCATAATCGCCAAGAACTCTCCCACCTCTATGGAAAAAGTCGCCTGTGCCAGACCAACCGTCCTGACTCCATCATTGTCATATATTTTTTCCAAATTCTTCGTGGCGATCAAAGTCATTTTTTTTGTGTAGAAAGAATAGTAACCGCATCACCTTCCTTCAAGCCGGATTTGATTTCCACTGTCCCTTCATCCCCTTCCAGCCCCACCGTCACTTCTTTTTTCACAAAAGAACCGTCATCCTGCCTGACTTCCGCGTATGTTGTACCGGCTTCTTTCGTCAGAGCCCGAAAAGGCAGAATAAGGACATTTTCACGCTTGGCGGTCTCCACGTCCACATTGACAGTCATCCCTTCCTTGAGACGCTGATCGACCGTCAAAAGACGAAACGTGACGATGTAGGCGACTACTCCCTGCAGTACCGTCGACGAGGGTTTTATATTCACTACTTCGGCAGAAAAAACCTCATCGGAACGCAAAGCGTCGAATGTCACGCGAGCACGCATCCCCATCGATACCTTGGCGATGTCCGACTCCGGCACTCGCGCGTCAACAACAAAGTCACCCGGACGAATAATCCGCACCACTGATTGGTTGATCGTTGCTATCTCTCCTACTCGGGCATCCAGACGCGACACCGCGCCATCAAAAGGAGCAAACAATACCCGATCGCGCATCTGCGCTTCCAGCAAACGCACTGCCTCACGTGCCTGCTCGGTAGCCAATTTTTCAGACGCCTTTTCTTCCGGATGCAGATCATCCCAGCCCCGTCGCGCCAACTTCTCACTCTGTACGGCAATTGCAAGTGCTATCCGCGCGCTCTTCAATCGTGACCACAAAACCTCTCTATCCAACGAGGCTATTTTCTGACCAGCCTTCACCGTATCGCCCTCGGCTATCAATACCGCATCTATCATACCCGTTTCACGGAAAGACATATCCGCGTACTCAAGAGGAACGTACTCTCCCGTGACACTCACCGTTTCAACGACGTCTCCTGTGCGCACCGTTTCTGTTTGAACGACTTCATCCGTCCGTTGGCTCCGATAATAAAAATACCCTCCGACAACGAGTACGACAATAATGATACCACTCATACCCCATCCTTTGATTTTCATTCCCGTAATACCAAAAATTAAAAAAGCTCCTGTTTTTTTCCTCCACGATCCATCGCCTCATTTGCGCAGGCATCGGCGCGCGTATTGAATTCCCGCCGAACGTGCACGAATGTCACTCCCGCGAAATCCAAGCTCAGATTCCACACTGCCAGAAACAGCGGTTGAAGCTTCTCATTCTCGATCTTGTACTCGTGATTGAGCTGTTTGCAGGCCAGTTCGCTGTCCATCCGACATTCGACGACAGTTTTTTTCGCCTTCGCCTTTCCGATGAGTGCCTTGATTTTTTTCAAACCGAAAACAATCGCCGCATATTCGGCTTCATTGTTGGTCTTGGTTCCGAGAAATTCACCGTAACTCTTATCGAGCGTCTCGATATATACACCCAGAGCCGCCGGTCCCGGATTGCCCCGCGATCCGCCATCACTGTACATCACGATTGTTTCCATATATTCTTTGCATATATAAAACCAGCATCACTCTCTCAAAATACCATACTCGGCTACTTCATACCATATCTTTAAAAAATCACTTCCCTTCTTTTTTTCTCATATCCAGCACTTTCAGCTGAAGCGTCGTGGAACCATTCCACGTGTTTTCGCTCAATTGAAAAGCGACATCAAAGACATCTCCCCTCTGCAGATCAGGAAAAGTCTTGCCAAGAGAAAAACCGATGGCCTCGAAGCTTTGCGAGCTCCCATCAGCGGGTATGAGTCGGAGCTTCCAGTGCTTGCTACCGTTGCCTACCAAGCGCGCTTCTTCAATCCGCATATTTTCCAGTGAAAAAACCGGCTCCGTGTTGCCCTCGCCGAATGGGGCGAACAGCATACTATCGCGAAAAAGCTTCGGCACGATATGCGAAGGCGTGAGGCAAACATCGATCCACAGCTCCGGCTCTGTCACGACACCGGAAAGCTTTTTTGTCACCAGCGCGTTGAAACGCTCATAAAAAATATCCAGATGTTCATTGGCTATCGTCATCCCGGCAGCGGCAGCGTGCCCGCCGTATTTGACCAAAAGATCCCCGCATGCTTCGATGGCCTCGATAATATTCAGATCCGGGATGCTCCGGAACGATCCCTGACTCGTCGTCTCCCCTTTCGTCATCACGCAGGTCGGCTTATTGAATTCATTGGCGATGCGACCCGCGATGAGACCGACGATACCGTACGGGAAGTGCTCGTTCACGGCAAAAATAAATTTCTTATCGGCATATTTCTCAAGAGCGATGGCCCGGACTTCATCGGTCACCGCCAGACTGACTTTCTGTCGAGCGACATTGTGCGCGTCAAGCTCAAGGGCGAGCAGGCGCGCTTCACCCCGATCAGTTTCCATCAGAAGATTATGCGCCAGCATCGCGTGCGCCATCCGAGAAGCGGCATTGATGCGCGGGGCGATCTGAAACCCGATCATCCGGACGTCGGGTTTTGTATTATCGTCAATTTTTATATTACCCACGGCAAACATCTCTTGGAGTCCCACTCGACGCGTCTTCTCGAGCACGATCAGTCCGTATTTCACGATGACACGATTCTCACCGATAAGCGGCATCACATCTCCCACCGTCCCGATCGCCACGACGTCGAGAATCCACTTGAGCTGTTCTTTTGCTTCCGGCGCAAAGCGCATACAAAGCGCCTGAGCGACTTTCCAACTTGTTCCGGCGCCGCACAGCTCGCGAAACGGGTAGGTTTCTCCGGGCAACTTCGGATTGATAATCGCGAACGCTTCCGGCAGGATTTCCGGCACGTGATGATGATCGATGACGATGATATCGATGCCGCGCTTCTTGGCTTCGCTGATTTCGGCGTGATTAGTCATCCCGCAATCAAGCGTCACGGCGAGCTTCACTCCCTCACGCTCAAAAAAATCAACGGCGTTCAGATGCAGTCCGTGACCTTCGGTTAATTTTTCCGGGATATACACCGAAACCGGAACATTAATCAACGTCAATGCTTCACGCATAATGACCGAAGACGTCACCCCGTCGGCATCAAAATCGCCGAACACGCCGACCCGCTCACCGGATGCTTTCGCCTGACCGATGCGCTCCACGACGCGCTCCATTTCTCTGAACAAAAAAGGATCGTGCACATCACGATCAAAATTGGGAAACAGAAATTGCTCCCGCGCTTGGTTGTCAGCATATCCGCGATTCAGGAGCAAAGCCTCCGTCACCGGATGATATTTTTCCTCTTTTTTTTCCGGGAGACTCTCCGGCAGATGATCAATCCTATATTTCCACACTGCCATAAGAAAAACAAACAAGAAAATAAACAGGGAGCCTGTTACGCAAGAATTTTACCGGGAGAGTTGAAGTTTTTTCGAGCACGGTGCCGTTCTGTTAAAACAGAACGGATCGAAAAAATTTCATAAAGGAGTTCGTCGCTGGACGAATGACTGACTCCCGGGAAGATTGCTTGCGTAACGGGTTCATTCCTCATAGTAGATCCACAAACGCGCTAAACGCACACGATTTCCGCGTCGAAGCCCTTGTCATTGCCATCCTGCTTGCGTAGTTTCAGTGCGACGCGGCCATTCCCTTTTTCTGCAGAACACACAAAGTCGGGATTGAGATTGAAGTCCCGCGCGAACCTAGCCGCATCAAAATTGAAGACATCGATGCCCAAGACATATTCTTTGGATGTCAGAATGTCATTGATACGCTCTATCATATCTCTCGGCGTTGTCATATCGCGTATCAGAAAGCCCTTGACACCCAGTGCCTCAGCCCGTTCCCGGTCTTCTTCGCGTCCCAAGTGAGAAAGAAAAAGAATCGGAATATGAGCCGTCGTGGTATTTTTCTTCAGCTCCTCCACGAAACCGAAGCCGTCCATCCGCGGCATAATGATACCCGTCACGATAATATCCGGAATGGCTTCGTTGACCATCTTCAGCCCATCCAGTCCGTCGCCTCCCTCGCGCACATCGAAATTGACCGCACGAAGCGACTCCGCGTACAGATTGCGGGTAGTGACATCATCATCGACCAACAATAGCTTGATACCGTGTTCCATAGTGTTTCTATTATTAAGGCTTCCTATCTATTGTAGAGGAAAAAAGACCTCTCCGCAAAGAGAGGTCTAGAAAATCATTATTATGGCAGTAAAAATCCGCTCTACTTCTTCGTGATTTTCCCGAGCTTTTCGATAAGCTCTTTTTCCTCACGAGATAATTTCTTGGGAACAATAAGCGCTATGGTAACCAATTGATCGCCACGACCAAAGCGCCCGAGATGAGGCACTCCTTTGCCTCGCACGCGAAACACTTCTCCCGGCTGAGTACCGGCAGGGATTTTCATCGTCATTTCCCCTTCAATGGTTTCGATCGATACCTTGTCTCCGAGGGTCGCCTGAGCGAAGGTAATGTCGAGACGCGACACGATATCATCCCCGCGCCGTTTGAGAAACGGGTGCGGACGGATATGCACGTTGATAAAAAGATCTCCGGCAGGCGCGCCGTGTTCTCCGGCCGCCCCGGAACCGCGCATCGACAACATCTGACCATCGTCTATGCCGGCTGGAATATCGATAGAGAGCTCTTCTTCTTTCTCTAGACGAGCGGTTCCGTGACAAACGGCACATTTTTCCTTGTATATTTTTCCACGACCAAGGCAACGCTCGCAGACAATCGCCTGTTCAAATGTGCCGAAAATCGTCTGCACCGCGCGTCTGACCTGTCCCGATCCACCGCAATCCGCGCAGGCAGTTTCCGAGGAACCCGGTTTTCCTCCAGTACCGTGGCAGACATCACAGGAAGAGAGTTTGCGCAAACGGATATTCTTTTTCACACCCTGCACCATTTCCTCAAAACTAATCTCCACATCTACTTGAATATCGCTCCCGGCGCGCCCATGACCGCGAGCGCGACCGGCACTTCCGAACATCCCCGAAAAAATATCTTCCCAACCCGAGGCTGGTCCGCCTTGGGCGGAAAATCCTCCAAAATCAAAGTCTTGAGATGAAAAACCGCCGAAACCCGGTCCCTGTCTTCCTGAACTCGATCCTCCAGTATTCCCGTTCCCACTGAAGGTCTGCCCAAACTGGTCATACTGCTGACGCTTCTCCTTGTCGGAAAGCACCTGATAGGCTTCATTGATTTCTTTGAATTTTTTCTCATCCCCGCCGCCTTTATCCGGATGATACTTATGCGCCAGCTTGCGGAAAGCCTTCTTGATCTCGTCACCCGTGGCACTTTTGGCGACGCCCAATGTATCGTAGTAATTTGCCATAATTTTCTCTTACTCATCAATCAATAAGGGACATTTTGAATCTTTGAAGAAAATATTTTTCTGGAGAGGCTTGAATATTTCGCAAGCATGGTTCCCGATTCCTATCGGGATTGCGAAAGATTCAGGAATGAGTTCGCCGCTGGGCGAACGACTGTCTCTCCGGAAAGATATTTTCTTCAAAGATTTACTAAAGAAACAAACACCTTATAGCATACCCTGAAAAAGAAAAATTGGCAATCCCTCTACCAGAGTGCCAAATCCCCTCGTCACTTTCCTTTATTCCACCAGCCTTTTTTGTTCTACGGAAATGCTCTCCAGCGCAAGCCACCCGATTCGAAGCGACAGGACAAAGAGCAGTTCCGCCATCAAGATGCACAGAAGACCGAGAATTGAAATGACCGGCAGAAGCGTAAAAAAGAGGAGGAGCGCGAGAAAGAACGGTACGGCTTGGGAGGGAATATGCTCCGTGGTCTTCTGTTCTCCCAGAAATCCGATGAGTTTGCGCTGCAAAGCGATTGAAAGTATATCGGATATTTTTTCATTCCCCTCTACTGGACGCCCCGCCAAACCGGCAATCTGTTCTCGTCCGGAACGGAGAAACATCTCATCTGCGAGCTGTTGTCCGGATACATTCCCGGCAACCGTACCTCCGATGTCAATCGAGGAAGATGTGACCGATACTGTTCTTTCCGACTCCAATAGCAATGTTTCTTCAGACTTGCTACGCTCGAGACCGAGCAAAAACTCGTCCACTGTCGTATCCCCATTGGAGAGCGTCGAGAAGCTGGGGTTGATGACGGATGCCACTTTGAAAATCACCGCGGTCATTTCTTCACCGACCCGGAAACGCGGCACAAGTTCTTCCCACGAAGCCTGCTTCAAAAAAACATAGTATCCTCCGGAAAGAGAGAGTGCCAAACCAGCAATGAAAAAAAATTGTCCCGCCCGGATACTCCTGAAAAAACGGAAATGGAGACGCTCTTTGAATTCGTGGGTGATATCCGTCACGCTCCAAAAAACCAATCCCATCGCTATGACCGATACCACTACATACTCCCACGCAACAATGAAGAAAAATCCGGGGATAAACAGCAGTACCGATCCTGCTCCCTGAAACGCCGGTGTTTTCCACACCGCCGTTCCCAGAAAGAAAAACGTCGCCAACAGGGCAAACCAGGGCATCGGTTGCCAGATATCGGAAACGCCGGGCGTTATCATCACCATAAAAAATGCCCGCCACGCGCCGAGCGCCACAAGCGCCACGAAAAAAAGGAGGAAGATGCCTACAATGTCCCGCTTCGTCAACCGCATATCTCGTAGTGTTTCTTTTTTATTTCTTTTCGTTTCTTTTCTTTTATCGTATGCCTCGTTTGTCATTCTTCCGTGTACGATATCCTTCTTCACCTCATTGCCAATGCATACCAGACAGAGAGGTTCCTGAAAATATTCCGGGGAGATACGTCGCACACACCGGCAAGCGCGGCACGGTCGTCGGCAGTCAGCCTCAAGCGATCCGGATCCTGTTGCTCCATCTTATAATACATCATCGCGGACGGATCATCCACGTGCCCGATACCGAGCGCATGCCCGAGCTCGTGAGCCAACACCAGTCGCAGATGTGCCCGGTCATCAAATTGATAGATAGTAATCATCGTACTGACGTATTCGCCCTGATCGAAGTCCTGCGGCTCCCCATAACGCCTGACATAGTCCTCCACCTTGGTATTGTACTGATCAACGACACGCACCTGCTCCTTGGAAAACCGGTTGACCGTATCCGCCAACGTATTCACAACACGACGCTTGGTCTCAAGATTTTTTTCCAGTTTTTTGATAGTCATTGACTCGGACTGCAGTTGTTCATACTCTTCAGCAGGCGCGCCACCTTTTGTATTCCAATAGGCTACTTCCGCATTATACTCCGCCAGACGCTTCTGGAAAGCAGCCAGCAGAGCCTCATATTCCTTGAGCGTCTTCTGATAGAGTTCGACCGACGCGGCATTTTTTTCTGTCAACGCGCCTTGCTTGATCTTGGTCTCGCCCAAAGACTGCTCAAGCTCCTGACCCGCCAGTGTCTGCAGTTGTCTCTCATCAAAAATGAGGCTCACTTTGAAGGGTGCGTCAGACTCATACACAAACAGCTCTTTCCCAAGGGCTTGTTCCCATACCTGTTCCGCTGTCACTATTTCTTGGCGGAATGCTTCTTCCGTAATGCCGAAGCGCCCATCGAATGATCCGATGGAATAGCGAAGCGGTACCTCGCACGGAAGCAAGAACCTGTTCCACGCAAATACCAGCGAGCCGGAAAGAAAAATTATAATCAGCCAGACAAGTGACTTCCTCATATCTTATAATACCCTCTATACCAATCAACGAAATTTTTGATGCCCTGATCGATGCGCGTCGTCGGCTTCCAGCCGAGCGTGCGAAGTTTTCTGATATCGGCTACCGTGGCAATCACGTCGCCATCCGGCAAAGGCATCATTTTTTTCTTTGCTTTCTTCCCTATATTTTTTTCTATTTCTTCGATGAATTCTAGCAGCGTGTTTTCGCGATCGCCGCCGATATTCATAATGGCATATGGCAAATCAGCGTCCAGTGCGGTGATCGTTCCGGAAACGATGTCATCTATGTACGTGAAGTTGCGCGACATTTTTCCGTAATTATTCACTTCTATCGGCTTTCCGGAAAAAATATTTTTGGTAAAAAGGAACAGCGCCATATCCGGACGCCCCCACGGACCGTACACCGTAAAAAACCGCAGTCCAGTCGTCGGCAACTTGTAAGTATAGCTGTAGACGTGCGCCAAAAGCTCATCTGCTTTTTTGGTCGCGGCGTACGGTGAAATAGGCGTATCCACAGGATCAGTTTCAGTAAACGGTATTTTTTTATTATTACCATATACAGATGAAGAAGAGGCGTACACAAAATTTTTGATGTTATGCTTCACTGCCAGATCCAGCAAATTTACCGTGCCCGTAATATTTATATCGGCATACAGCGTTGGATTTTCCAATGAATTACGTACGCCGGCCATCGCCGCCAGATGGAGGACTTTTTCCGGCTTTTCTTTTTTGAACACTTTTTCCAGAAACTTGGTGTCAGGGATGTCGCCCGTGTACAGTTTGTAAGCATCCTTCTTCCCTTTAGGTAGAGTTTTGATACGATCGTGCTTCAACTGCGGATCATAATAATCGTTGAAGTTATCGATCAAAACGACGCTATCGCCGCGCTCGATCAATGTTTTCGCCGTGGCAGATCCGATAAACCCCGCTCCGCCCGTAATGAGAATTTTCATACGATTTTGCTCCTTAGATAATTATAGTACTCAGCGTCGTCAGCATTGGCAGTAGTATAGCGCGTGAGAATGGATGCTCTCGCTTTGTCGCCTATCCGTTTCCTCAAGTGAGCGTCGGCAATCAGTGCACCGATCTTTTCTGCCCACTCTTCGGTGGTACTCGCCGTATACCCATCCACACCTTCCGTAATGGCTTCCCGAAACGTGCCCGTAGCGGAGGCGACCGTCGGCACGCCGAACAATCCCGCTTCGAACCATTTCAGCTCTGATTTGGCCTCACAGAAGGGATTACCGATCTCGAGCGGTGCCAGATTGATATCGAGCGTCGCCACCGTAGCAAAATACTCCGCGCGCGGCATAAAAGGAAGCTGCTCCACGCGGTCGCTAAATCGCTGCAAAGCGTTATCGGTATCGAGCGGTCCGACTAGCACCAGCCGCATCTCTGGATACGCCTCCAGTACTTTCAAGAGCGCATCCGTAATCGTGGCGAAA
>JAHFOM010000005.1 GCA_023261685.1 Candidatus Moraniibacteriota bacterium
ATTTTTCACAGGATATGGCTGAAACCCGCGGGCCGAAGATTGTCCGGATGCTTGAGCAAGTCGGTTTCGTCGCCCACCGCCAGACGGACTCGGTTCTTGAGGCGCTCATCCTAGAATCGGCACTCATCAAAGCACACCAGCCACCCTACAATACCGATGCCAAAGACGACAAGAGCTATCAGCACGTCGTCATAACTCAAGAGCAATTTCCTCGTGTGTTGATAGTGCGCGGGAGAGATCTCGAAAACCAACAACTGACTCTCGCCACGTCCAGTGTCCGTGGACAGGCAACCAACAACCAACAATCAAAAAAAGAATATCAATATGTATTCGGACCATTTCCATCCGGCGGGGCTCTGCGCGAGGCGTTGAAAATTATCCGCAAGCTGTTTCCTTTTCGCGACAAATGTTCACCCGCCGAAGCTTTAGCGAAGGAGGGCAAACCAGTGAATAGCCAACAGGAAACAGTTAGCAGCAAAGCAAAAGATCTAGAATCTTTTTGGAGGGGAAAGGCCCCGAAGCAAGTTCGGGACACGGCTTTGCGTGCAAAGCCGTGTTTTTCAGCACAGATCGGGCTTTGTCCGGGCGTGTGCACCGGAGCGATATCGGCGCGCGAATATCGGCGGACCATCAATCACATCCGTTTATTTTTCGAGGGACGCAAGCCGGCGCTTATCAAGAAACTGGAACGAGAAATGCGGATAGCGGTGAAGCAGTTGAATTTTGAAAAAGCTGGTGATCTTAAAAAAACACTGTTCGGGCTGCGCCACATTCAGGACGTCACTCTTTTGAAAGACGATTGGCAGTCAGTAGGCAGTCGAGAACAGCCGACACGGATTGAGGCGTATGATGTGGCGCATCTCGGAGGGGACGCCAGCGTGGGTGTGATAGCGGTAGTACAGGAGAGTGTACCGGAAAAATCATCGTACAAGAAATTCATTCTGCGGGAACATCACAACGGAAACGACTTGACTGCTCTGGCAGAAATATGTACTCGCCGGTTCCGGCATACGGAGTGGCGGTTGCCGGACATTATCGTGGTAGATGGCGCGGAGCTTCAAATCAGAATTGCCAAACAGGGTATCCGCCACTTAGCGGTGAAACCGCTCAGTGATATTGTTGTGGTTGGCGTGGTCAAGAATGCCAAGCACCAGCCGGAGCGCCTAATCGGAGATGAAGACATCATCAAGCGTTTCAAGAAAGAGATCTTGCTCGCCAATAGCGAGGCGCACCGTTTCGCCATCACCTTCCACCGCCATCGCCGTACCAAAGAGTTTTTGTGATAGCGATTACCCATTGACAGGAAAGTATGGTATACTTTGGATAGAAAAGAGATAATTTTTTTTATAAAAATATGCTACATAAACTCAAACTCTTTCTTCCGAAGAAAGGATCTGTTCTGGTTTTGTCGTTGATTATTCTGGCTTTTATGCTGGTGTCGGCGCTTTCAGTTGCCACGATTTCCGTGACTGAAAAGCGCGCTTCGCTCGCGACTGACAAATCCAGCCGGTCGTTTCAGGTGGCAGACACCGGCGTGGAGATGGTGCTTCAGCAGATATATAAGAATAGCCACACTGATCTCAATACTTTGGCTAGTGCGTTGGGGGGGGTGTAATAACGGTGAGATTTCAAACAGTAGTGCTGGGTACGTAGTTTCTTTTCTTGACGGTGCTGGCGTGAAGATTGATTGTAACATTCCGACTTGGAGAAGTGATGTTGCCAAAATCAAATCCGAAGGTACTGCCGGCAACACCAAGCGCGCGGTGGAAGTTGCCATCGCCGCAGTAGATACGGGTAAGTATCAGACGAGTTGTAGTGTTAATACTGGTGACATTAGTGGACTTAGTATTAGTTATAGGATGTTATGTGTTCGTATTAATACGAGTACGGGAGATACAAAATGTCAGTCTGCTCGTCCAGATCAGCCCGCAGCAACGTGGAATAATTGTGGAGCGGGTGATCCGTGGGGCGCATCTGGCGCCGGTGATATAGGCAAGTATCAGATAAGTTGTAGTGTTACTGATTCTAGTTTTTCCGAGAGTTTATTATGTGTTCGTACTGATACAACTACGGGAAATAGAGAATGTAAATACGCTGCGCCCACGGTTTCACCAATGTGGGTGGATTGTCCAGCTGGCAATCCTTAGAAGAAGATAGCCGATACTGTCCTTGGTTAGAGTCATGGTACAATGCGCGTGTTGCTGAATTAGCTTTTAAGCAAAGACGTTTTAGCTATGATTGGATTGACGAGCCGTGGATTGGCAAAGATGTGTTGCTCTTCGGCGTCGCACAGCTCCAAAATTGCTTGCCGAGATTCCTCGGTAAGCGCCAGTCACGAAATCAAGGGTCGCGAGTAATCGGGGTCCTTTTTTATTTTACAAACGTTGCGTAGAGGAAGCCATCCCGTCGCAAGAATCTTCCCGGGAGAGTTGAAGTTTTTTCGAGCACGGTGCCGTCACACCAGAGTGGGACGGATCGAAAAAATTTCATAAAGGAGTTCACCGCTGGGTGAACGACTGGCTCCCGGGAAGGTTGCTTGGGATTGGGAGGCTTCTTCAGTGAAGTGATAAAAAAGATTTTCTTCTACAGAAGACTGGGGGTTTACAGCATCGTCAAAAGAGAGTACACTGGAAACCAATCAGCTCTTGTTTCCAAGCGATCAGATGCTCTATTTTTGTTCCCAAGCGACCAGACGCTCTATGCCAGCAAAAAAATCAGTCATTGAAATTCGTGGGGCGCGAGTCAATAATTTAAAGAATATCGACGTCGATATCCCGCGTGATGCGCTGGTCGTCATTACGGGGCTTTCTGGTTCGGGAAAATCCTCGCTGGCTTTCGATACACTCTTCGCAGAAGCGAATCGACGTTATGTCGAGTCGCTTTCTTCGTACGCGCGCAATTTTCTGGACGGGTTCGATAAGCCCGATGTCGACGCCATCCGTAATCTCTCACCGGCAATTTCTATCGATCAGAAAAGCGTCTCGCGGAGTCCGCGCTCGACTGTCGGGACGATGACGGAGGTGTATGATTATCTGCGCATTCTGTTCGCCAAGCTGGGAATCCCGCATTGCCCGCAGTGTGGCAAACAACTTTCAAGAAAGAACACTCATCAGATACTCGACGAAATTTTACAGCTGCCGGACGACACGTCGCTTATTTTTATCGCTGAAAGCAAATTGTTGGCGGGGAAAACCGAACGTGAAGCGCTGGCGTTGGTCAACACATGGGGGTATGTGCGTGTTTTTTTTCGAGGCGAATTGCTGCCGATCGCTGATGCAATCGCTCTGGCGTCGGCGACAGAGGTGAGTACCATCCTGGTGATTATCGATCGGCTGACCCTCAATCTCACGCGTCCTGATAAAGAGCGTATTTTGGACTCTCTGCAAACGGCTTTTCGCGTGGGGCAGGGGACGTTTACGCTCCGTATCGGCGATACCGGCGAAGACCGTCTGTATAATGAAGAATACCACTGCGAAACCTGTGACCTCTACCTACCGGAGTTTACGCCGAGCCACTTTTCTTTCAACAGTCCCGAAGGCGCGTGCGAAAAATGTTCCGGTCTCGGCGTGACGCTGGAATTTGACCTCGATCTCGTCATTCCCAATAAGAATCTGACGCTTGCCGAGGGAGCGATCCGTCCGTGGAACAAAATGAATGGTGAGCGTCACAATGGCAATGGACCGATGCAGTGGCTGCGCGAAGCCAGCCGCCAGCACAAATTCTCATTGGATGTGCCGATCAAGAAACTCTCTGCCAAGCATTTTACGCTGATAGTGGAGGGGGAGCAGGGCAATCGTCAGGATGCTTTTCCTGGCGTGTTGGCGCTGTTGGAAAAGAAATATCGCGAAACGAAGTCAGATCACTTGCGTACCGACATCGAGGCGTATATGCTCACCAGGCTTTGTCCGGTTTGTGTCGGCAAGCGCCTCAAGCTCTCTTCGCTTGCTGTCCGAATAGAAGGGTTTTCTATTGATGATCTGGTTGCCGCGAGTACGGATGCGTTTTTGGAAACGTTGAAAACGCTCCGGCAGACATTGCTGGCAACCGGTGAACGAGGCATCATCGAGCCATTGTTTCGTGAAATGGAAACGCGGATGCGGGCGGTGAAAAAGGTGGGGTTGGGATATTTGGAACTCTCGCGCGGCGCGGACACGCTCTCCGGCGGAGAAGCTCAGCGCATCCGTCTGTCGGTGCAGATGAAATCAGGTCTCTCCGGCATCATTTATGTTTTGGATGAGCCGTCGATCGGACTGCATAGCCGCGATACGGAACGGCTGATCAGCGCGTTGGAAGATCTGCGAACAGCCAATAACTCACTTGTCGTCGTGGAGCACGACGTGTCGATTATGCGCAAGGCGGACTATATCATCGATATGGGGCCGGGCGCGGGTATCGAAGGGGGCGAAGTGATTTTTGCCGGAACACCACAAGCGCTGATGCAGTCGAAGTTATTGACGGGACAGTATCTTTCCGGCAAGCGGACGATATCCGAAGAGAAGAAGGTTCGGCGAACGAGCAAAACGGCGATTACCGTTTTCGGAGCGACAGAACACAATCTGAAAAATATCGACGTCAAGATCCCTCTGGGGTTACTGGTGGCAGTGTCCGGAGTTTCCGGTTCGGGCAAATCCAGTCTGGTGCACGGTATTTTGTCGCGGGCGCTGTCAAAGTTTTTCTATCATGCTAAGACCGAACCGGGCGCGCACAAAAGAATCGAAGGGTTCGCTCATATCAACAAGGTGATCGCCGTGACGCAGTCTCCTATCGGACGGACACCGCGTTCCAACGCCGCGACGTATACCGGTATTTTTAGTCTGATCCGGGACTTGTTCGCGGGGACGCAGGAAGCCAGCCGCGAGAAATATTCCGCCAGTCATTTCAGTTTCAATATGCGTGGTGGACGTTGCGAGACCTGTCAAGGCGGCGGGATGAAGAAAATCGAGATGTACCTCTTGCCGGATGTTTATGTGCCTTGCGAAGCGTGCCGGGGGACGCGGTATAATGCGAAAACGCTGGCAATCGAATACCGCGGAACGAATATCGCCGATGTGCTGCGTATGACGGTGACGGAGGCACGACATTTTTTTCTCGACCAGCCGATGATTGAAGAGAAATTGCGGATACTCGAAGAAGTCGGTCTCGGGTATCTGGTGCTCGGGCAGAGCGCGACCAATCTCTCCGGCGGCGAAGCTCAGCGTATCAAGCTGGGAACAGAGCTGGCGCGCAAATCCACTGGTAAGACGCTCTATATTTTGGATGAGCCGACGATCGGGTTACATTTTGAAGACGTGCGGCGGCTGCTCGAGGTATTGGAAGCGCTTGTCGACAAGGGGAACAGCGTCTTGGTCGTAGAGCATAATCTGGATATCATCCGCGCTGCGGACTGGGTGTTGGAGCTTGGTCCGGATGGCGGCGCAGCCGGTGGTGAGCTTATTTTTTCCGGCCCTCCTGAGAAACTGAAGAGCTGTAAAAGAAGCTTCACGGCGAAATATTTGTGAAGTTGCTTTGTGTGTCATTTTCCAAAAAGTATTTTTCTTTTCTCTACCCCGCCTCGAACGCTTTCTGATACAGCCGTAATTTTTCCAGAAGCATTCTTTTTTCTTCCCCTTTTCCTCCATCGAACTTTTCCGACTCAGTTGCCGAGAAACGTCTCTGTCCTGCGAAACGCGTCACGCTCCGTTTCTAGCGGCACTTTCATCGAAAAAGTTACCGATGGAGCACCGGATGAAGAAAAAAGAATGCTTCTGGAAAAATTGCTCCGTGTCTTTTGGCTTCATTCTTGATTCTGTATTCTCTTTTTTTATCTCTTATCCATCATCCTGTATCTTGGCACCGCTATGAGCTATCATCTGGGAAAAAATATTACCGCCACGGTGACGTACTATGATGTTTTGGATATGCCGCTTTCGGCTTTTGAGATATGGAAACACCTGATGCTGCAGGAATCAGAACAGCCGAAAAGCAATCACGCCTCTACGTTGGGCGACGTTTTCCGGTTACTGGCATCGGGACAGCTGAATACGAAAATACAGGAACAGGACGGATTCTATTTTTTGTCTGGACGAGCCGATCGTATCGCGGCACGTATTCGAGCGGAAAAAATCTCTGTTGCTAAGCTGAAACGGATGCGCCGTTTGGCGCGTGTCCTCGCGTTTGTCCCCTATGTGCGGATGGTTGGGGCGACTGGGAGTCTGGCGATGAAAAACGGTACGCGGGAGAGCGACTGGGATATGTTCGTGGTTTTACGCTCCGGGAAGATCTGGATCGGACGGACCATTTTGACCGGATTTCTTCATTTGATCGGCAAGCGTCGTCACGGCAAGAAAATACGTGATCGCGCCTGTCTCAATTATTTCGTGACCGATGATAATTTGGAAATCGGCACCAAGGATCTCTTTTCTTCGCACGAGTACCGGTTTTTCATTCCGCTTCTGGGGTTTGACCTGTTTCAGATTTTCGAGCTCAAGAACCGCTGGATACGCGCGTACCGTCCGAATTTCGTGCCGACGACGCTTGCCAGTTTCTGGACCGTGAAGAAAACTCCCGGTACCATCCGCGTGCGTGGAGCGTTGGAATATTTCTTCAATTTCTTTGACCTTGAGTTATGGTTGTCCGGCTGGCAGAGAAAAAAAATTCAGCGCAATCCGAAAACTGCTCTTCGAGGGAGCCTCATAGAGACGAATGATCGCGCGCTGATTTTTTTACCCTCTCCGCGCGGACCCCGTGTTTTCCAGAAATTCAAAGAACGCTTAAGTGTTTGAGCCGTACGCTCATACGGATCCAAAACCTCCAGTATAATTCAACGAATAAAAGAATTTTCTGGCGGTTGCTTTCCTTGTCCGAAGAAGCCCTCTCGGTTCGGAAAAAAGAGCTTCTCCGCCGTTTATGGTGGGGGCTGGTTTTTCCGGTAACCGAGAGAGGCTTCTGAGTCGAGAGCAGAGACAGAAGATTGCTTTTATTTCGTTGAATTTTGGTATACTTATTGTGTTTCAGTTGAGAGTGAGAAAGAAGTTGATTTTCAGAGCTGAAAGTATGGTATAATAAGAGCGTACGAAATAAAAACACAGAGGAGCTATGCCAAAATTTTTTTATACGGCGAAAGATATTACTACCGGTAAGACTTCCGGTGGCGAGATGGAAGCCAAAGATGAGCGGGCGTTGGCACAGGATTTGCGGGCGCAGGGGATTCTCTTGACTTCCCACAAAGAGTTGGTTTCTGAACAGACTATCAGTGTGAAATTTTTGGATCGATTTACCTCCGTTCCGCTCAAGGAAAAGATGGTGTTCACGCGGAACCTGGCAGTGATGGTATCATCCGGATTGACGGTATCACGGGCGATACGCAACCTGAGTGTCCAGACACAGAACAAAGCTTTCAAGAAAATTCTTTTGAGCGTATACGACGAGGTGCAGGCTGGCCGGACGCTTGCTGATGGTATGGCGAAATATCCGCGTGTTTTCAATGAGCTGTTCGTCAATATGATCGCCGTCGGCGAGATTTCCGGCAATCTGGAAGAAATTCTCGATATTCTGGCGCTACAACTGGAGAAAGAGCATGATCTGACAAGCAAGGTCCGCGGAGCGCTTATTTATCCTTCGGTAATCGTGGTGGCGATGATCGGTATTGCGGTTTTGATGCTGACCTATATTCTTCCGCAGATCATCGGCGTCTTCAAGGATATGGACGTGAAACTGCCGGCAACGACGCTGTTCATTATGGCTATGAGCGATTTTTTACGGAACAACGCCATTCTGAGCACGGGGATATTCGTCGGTGCTATCGTCGGAACCAAGCTCTTCGCGGGCACAGGACCGGGAAAGCGTTTTTTCGCGCTGACATTCCTCTATCTTCCGATTATCGGGGGTATTATTATCAAGGTGAACTGCGCGCGCTTCGCTCGTATCTACAGCTCTTTATTGAAAAGCGGTATTCCGGTCGTGCACGGGCTGACTATTGTTTCCAAGACGCTCGGAAATGTCTACTACAAGGATGCGCTGGCGGAAGCCATAGCGGAGGTGCAGAAGGGTGTGGAATTAAGCAAGATCATCGGAAAATATCCGCATATTTTTCCCATTCTCGTGACGCAGATTCTCGAGGTCGGCGAAGAAACCGGTAAGACCGAAGTCGTACTCCAGCGTTTGGCGGAATTTTATGAAGAGGAAGTGTCGCAGATTACCAAAAATATGTCTTCCATTATCGAGCCGATTCTGATGTTGCTCATCGGTGGCGGTGTGGGATTTTTTGCGGTGGCGATGTTGCAGCCGATGTATAGTGTCCTCGAGAACATCAAGTAAGAGAGAATGACGTATTATGTAGCATGTATAATGTATCAGGTACCTGTCCGAATCGCTACGAGAAACGTTGCGGGCAGGTCAAAAATCTGAAAGGGTTTACGTTGATTGAGGCATTAGTGCTCTTGTTTATCTTTTCTGTGATTTCCATCACGTTTTTGCAAGTGTACGCGACCGGAACGCGACTGATCATAGAATCCAAGAATCGTTTGGGGGCGACGGCACTCGCGAATCAAAAACTGGAAATTGTGCAGAGCCTCGATTATGACAATATCGGCACGGTAAGCGGTATACCGGCCGGAGATATTCCTGAGTACGAAACCATAAGCGTCAACACGACCCAATATCGGGTGCATACGTTCGTCCAGTATCGGGATGATGTGTTTGACCGTACGGTAACGAGCAGCCCGCCGGATGCCATCCCCAATGACTACAAGCGCGTCAAGATTTCCGTGGCGTGGGGAAGTATGGGAGTTGACCAGACGGTATCTTTGTTTACCGATGTCGCGCCCGATGGAGTGGAGACGTCAGCCGGAGGCGGGGTGCTTTCGATCAATATTCTGGATGCTGGCGGTATGGGTGTATCGGGGGCATCGGTGCATATCGTCAATGCCAGCGCGGGTGTCAATGTGACGACGCCGACGGACGCGACGGGGAATGTCACGCTGCCGGGCACACCGGCGGGTGCGCAGAATTATGTGTTGACCGTTTCTAAGAGCGGTTATTATGGAGTACAGACGTATCCTCCTTACCCGACCTCGACCTACAACCCGGTGGATGAGCACGCATCCGTTACTGCTGGAGTGCTTAATCCGAAATCGTTGGTGATGGGCCAGCATGCCGACCTGACGATTCGCTCCAAGGATCCCTTTGGGACAGATGTGCCGAATATCAACTTTAGTATGGTAGGCGGCAAACTGCTTGGTACGGATCCGGTAACAATCGCTCCGGTGTATGAGTATAACCAGAGTTTGAGTACCAATGCTTCCGGATCTTTGGATATTTCGGATCAGAGTTATGGACAGTATACGCTTGCAGAATCTGACGCGCGCTATGCATTGTATAAGCTCAGTCCGGAGAGTGTGACGTACAATATTTTTGACGCGCCAGCGGGACAGGCGACGATCATCGATATGATTCTGCTGGATACGCAAATCGGCTCGGTGAAAGCAGTCGTGACGAACGCGGCAGATAATACTGCGGTTGCGGGCGCTTCAGTGCATCTGACCAATACTTTACTCAGTTATGATAAGACACGGACTACCGATCAATACGGTATAGCTTATTTTCCTACCGCTCTGCCTCCGGATTTTCCTACTACTCAGCCGGGACTCGTCGCCGGGACGTACGATCTCACGGTCAGCGCGACGGGCTTTGCGGATAATGCATCGACGGTTGCTGTGAATGGCGCTCTCATAATCAAAGATATCGGACTTTCTCCATAAACCTTATGCACGGAAACAATATTCGAGGAATGACGTTGGTGGAAGTGCTGGTGGCGATTGCCATTATGTTGATCGCGATGGAAGGGTTTACACTCTTGTTTCTCAAAAGCTGGGATACGAACAAATTTATTTTGGAAGAAGGGATGGCATCAGCGGCGGCATCGCGCGCGACCGGCAAGATCGTGTCGCAGTTGCGCAGTACCCGTCAAGCTGACAACGGCGATTATCCGGTTGAGTCCGCCGACGATTTTGATCTTAAAGTGTATATGGATATCGATAAGGACGGCGTGACCGAGCGCGTGCATTATTTTCTTGATCAGGCGACGGATCAACTGAAGGTCGGCGTGACCAATCCGGTCGCCGGAACGCCGGTTTCGTATCCGGTTGCCGATGACACGGTTTCTATCATGGCGAATTATGTCGTCAATGAGAATACTGATCCGGTCTTTTATTACTACAATCAGAATTACCCCGGCGATGCGGTGAATAATCCGATCGCCACTCCGGCAGCCATCGATCAGATCCGTCTGGTGCGGGTGCATCTTTATGTCAATATCAATCCGGTGCACGCGCCGGACAACATCAATATCGAGTCGTTTGCCGATCTGCGTAACTTGAATGCCTTATGATTTCTTTGCATACGCGCGCGTCGCGCGGATCAGCGCTGGTGTACGGGCTCGTCATAATGACCGTGGTGCTGATTTTGTTGACGTCTATCATCGGTTTTGTGGCATCCCAGACGAAATACGCGCTGACCGTGCATACTCGAGAACAAGCTTTTCAGATCGCGGAAGCAGGTATTCATTTTTATAAGTGGTATCTGGCGCACAACACGGATGGAAGAACGACCAGTCAGATTCAGAATTTTTGGACGTCAGGCGGGGCGTATGGAGTCGGTTCTGTCTATGAAGCGGAATACTTTGATCCGAGCGGGGGAGCGATCGGGAAATATCAGATTACCGTGACGCCTCCGAGTACCGGTTCGACGGTGGTAACGGTGCGTTCAGTCGGCATCGCCTACAAAGATGCTGGTGCGCCGCGGACCATTGAAGTGCGTTTTCGCCGGCCTTCGTGGAGTGAATATATCGTCTTGAGCAATGCTATTACGCGCTTCGGAGTCGGGACAGAAACTTTTGGCAAAATCCATTCCAATTACGGCATTCGTTTTGACGGTTTGGCACACAACCTCGTGACGAGTTCGGTGGCACAATACAACGACCCGGATCACGTCGGCGGTGATGAATTAGGCGTGCATACGCATGTCAATGCGCCACCGGGAAGCGGAGTCAATGATGCTTTCCGACCGGCTGAGGCGCCGCCAGCGACTTTGCCGTCACGACCGGATGTCTTTGAAGGCGGGCGGCAGACGGGCGTGGCAACGGTTGATTTCAACGGAGTGTTGGGGGATCTGAGTTACATCAAGAGCGTTGCGCAAGCGGGAACCAACGGCAGCAAATACTTTGATAATGCTCATCAGGGCCGACACATTATTCTCAAGGCGAATGGTAATTTTGATATTCGGACGGTGCAGAGCTTCAATTCTTCAACGAATGAGATCAACAATTACAGTGGCGGCTGGGCGACCTATCCCATTCCCAATGAAGGAGTGATATTCGTGGAAAACCACGTCTGGCTGGAGGGGACGATCAATGGCAAGCGCACGACTATCGTCGCGGCCAATCTTACTTCCTCCGCATTGAAGGATGTCTATATTGGTAAGGATATCCGTTATACCAACTATGATTGCAGCGATATGCTGGGGATTATCGGTCAGAGCGACGTGATGATTTACGAGAACAGCGAAACGGACTTGCGGATTGACGGGGCGCTTTTGGCACAGACGGATCGGGTCGGACGTCCGAATTATGGGCAGTCTGATCATAAGAATGTCATCACTATCTATGGGGCTATCGCCAGCAATCAGCGCTATGGTTTTGCATGGACGAACGGAGTGAATAATTGGGGGTATACGACGCGCAATCTCTTGTATGACAACAACCTGCTTTATTGTCCGCCGCCGTATTTCCCGGTCGGGACGCAGTATGAGATGGATTTGTGGGAAGAGAAATAATGATGGGATAAGAGATGTATGATGCGGGATAAAAGATAAAGCCTAAGAAGAGTTGTGGTACAATAAGAAAAGAAAAAGAAAAATAGAAACAGATGAGTATTTTCCAGAAAAAAGTATTCGAGCTTTTCCCGAGTTCTTTCGGTCTTGATTTGAGCGATCTCTCTATGAAGGCCGTGTGGCTTGATCGTGAAGGTCGTCAGGATTCTATCAAGAGCTTCGGCTCGGTGGCGCTTCCGATGGGTAGCGTGATTGATGGTGAGATTATGGATCCTGAGGCAGTGAGAAATGCGATCCTCAATCTATTGGAAAAATGCGGTCCCAAAAAAATGAAAACGCGCAAGGTCATCTGCTCCTTGCCCGAGACCAAAGCTTTTCTGCGGGTACTTTCCCTCCCTCAGATGGAGAAAGATGAAGCACAAGAGGCGATCAAATGGGAGATTGAGGCGAATATTCCGCTGACACTCGATCAGGTATACTATGATTGGCAGATTTTGGATTCGAATTTCACCCAGGAGAAAGGCAAGATGAGCGTGCTGGTGGTGGCGGTCGCGCGCAGCGGTGTCGATCAATTTCAGTCGGTACTGGAGTCGGCAGGATTGGAAGTACTGGGTCTGGAAACTGAGTCCATCGCTCAGGCGCGCAGTCTCTTGCCGGAGAAGCATGAGAAGCAGACAACCCTGATCGTCGATATCGGCGATCGACGGACCAGTTTTCTCATCGCGGTCGGCAGTACGCCTTGCTTCACGTCGAGCGTACCCCTTTCTTCTCAGATGATAACCGATGCTATCTCCAAATCGCTGCAGATTTCTTTTGATGAGGCCGAAGACATCAAGATCAAACAGGGACTCGGATCGTTGGCGATGAAAAGTCCCGTCTTGAAAGCAGCACTTCCCGTTTTGGAAAATATTTCCGTGGAGATCGAAAAATCTATAGATTTTTATCTGAATAATCTGAGATACTCCGCGGTCATTGACGCTATCGTCTTGTGTGGCGGTGGCGCGAATATGCAGGGGCTCTTGCCCTACCTGGCGCGTCGTCTCGGACGGCCGATCGAATTCGGCAATCCGTGGGTCAATATCAATCTGGGAAAGCAGTTGCCACTTATCGATCGCAATCGTTCCGTACAGTATTCAACCGCTATCGGCCTCGCGCTCCGAGGTCTCGACGAATATGAAGACTTTGCTTAATCTCCTTCCGGAGAGAAAAAAGAAAGACATCCAGAGCCGGCTCCATTTCCGCTTTTTCTTGTGGCAGTTATTTCTGGTGTTTTCTCTGAAACTATTCTATCTCATCATACTGTTGAGCATATACTTCATCCTTGATTATCAGCTCGATAGCCTGAGAAAAACCGGAGAGCAGTATGATGCGGCGTATGCTGAACAAAAAACACTGGATACCTATCAGAAAAAGTTCAAAGAAGTCAATGAAATCGTTGAGGAAGCGTGGAAGATCGAGCGCAATCATCTTTCGTTCACGCGGGTATTCACGCTGCTCGACAGCATCGTGCCGGAGCGTGTCGCGATAGAGCGCCTGACAACCAAGGAATATATGGTGATGCTCGTCGGTCAGGCGGCGACCCGCGATGATCTGCTTGCTTTTGACGCGCGACTGAAAGAGTCGGCGTGCGTCAAGAACGTAAATATCCCCATCTCCAATCTTTTTTCACAGGATAACGTCGAATTTCAAATGGATTTTGAAGTACGGGCAGAATGCCTTAAACGCACTACATTATGATATTTTCTTTCTCTAAAAAATATACATCGCTTGCCGTGCTCCTGTCTTTGCTCGTGGCTATGGGGGCTATCATCTGGTTGGGGATGTTTCCGCTCGAGCGGTCTTTACAAGGCAAGATGCGGGCGATTCAGGAATTTCATGCCGGAAGAGAAAATAGGGAACGACAGGTCAAGAGACTGCCGGAATTACAGGGTCAGTATGAGGCTATTCTCGCCAATGAGCAGGCTCTCGATATACTTATTACGGAAGATAAGGTGGTGGATTTCGTGAAAAAAGTGGAGAGTCTGGCAAAAGATCAAAATATCACGCTCAGTATCACCTCTAAAGATGGAGGAAAAGTGAACGAATCAAAAAAAGTCGTTGCCAAACCGAAGCCGGTCAGTAGCGGAAGCGCGGATCTGGCAGATGAAAAGACTCCCGTGAAAGAATTGCCGGCGAGTATTATAGATAACGTGCCATACGATCGTTACCTCTCACTCAGTATCAAGGCAGAAGGGCAGTATCAGGATGTCGTGGCGTTTCTTGGCAAATTGGAGACCTTGCCTCTCGGTCTGGATGTGGTTGGCATTGATGTAAAAAAGAAAGAGAGAGCGTATGAGTCGAATGCTTCTCGTTCAAGCAGTCCGAGTAATCCTTTTGCCATTCTCGGCGATGGTAGAGATATTTCAGTCGAGTCTGTACCGGAGGTTATAGAGGCAGAAGGTATTTTGGAGGCGGTATTTGATGTTCTTGTTTATGTGAAAAAAACCGGCGTATGACACTCCCATTTCTTTCTTTTTTTAAAAAAATAGCCAACCTTTTTTCTGCGAAGAAGATGCTGGCTTTCTGGTATCGGCATTATAAGGTGCTATTCTACTTTCTTTTTTTCGTCGTATTTCTGATCGGCGGATGGCACTGGTATGACAGTTTTTACCGTTATCGTCTGAGTGATGAGGAAAAAAAGCAATATATCGAGCAGTATTTCAAGGAGACAGCGTTCAAAGAGGTGAAGTTTCACGCGGTAGTGGATGCTTTCGCGGAGCGATCGCGCCGCCATCAAGAAACGCTCACAGTGGAGCGTAATATCTTTGAAGGCAAGGGTATCGTGCCAAAAAAGTGAATTACGAATCAAGAATTATGAATAGAGGGACTATTATTGCGACCCTTGATTTTTGTTTTGAAGAAAGCTATACTATCCAATTATGATGAAACCTCTTTCCCGTGAAGAACAATTCAAGGTGCGTTATCCTGACGCTCCCGCTTTTCGCCTCCGACAGTTTGAGGCGGCTCTTTTTGATACCTCGAAAAAAAGCTTTGCTGCTGTCTCCAATCTGCCTCTGCCGATGCGTGAGTCTTTGGATGCTCACATACCGTGGCTTTCCATTGCATCCGCGCATTTGTTTGAAAGTGTCAAAAAAGACACTTACAAGTCCATCATAGAACTCGGTGATGGCAAGCGGGTAGAGACGGTCCTGATGCGAAATGCACGCGGTCAGTGGACGGTGTGCGTTTCATCACAGGTCGGTTGCGCGATGGCCTGCACATTCTGTGCCACCGGGAAGATGGGCTTCATACGGAACCTTATCGCCGATGAGATTGTTGATCAAGTACGTTTTTGGCGAATCTTTCTTGCAGAGCGATCACGACTGCCGAATCCATCTGAAGCGTTCCAGTCGGAACGTATTAGTAATGTAGTATTTATGGGTATGGGTGAGCCTTTGGCGAATTATGATCAGGTAAAAGGTGCTGTCAAACAACTTTTAACGTATACGGATATCGGACCGACACATATCACGGTTTCGACGGTCGGACTGCTTCCGATGTTGCGCAAAATTTTGAAGGATCCTGAGTGGCCGGCAGTGCGTTTGGCGGTATCACTTCATAGTGCGGATAGCGATACTCGTAAGATGATGATGCCGAGCTCCTTCGATGGATTTTTGGAACAATTGATTTCGTGGGCGGAAGCGTATTTCGAGAAACATGAGAGTCGGCGCCGTCACCTGACGTTCGAATATGTGATGCTTTCGAAAATCAATGATACGGAAGCGCATGCCGAGGCATTGATCCGCTTCGCACGACGCGTAGGTAAAGTGCGTATCAATCTTATCCCATACAATTTCACCGGAAGTGTCTATCGCGATAGTCTACCAGCGGACTTCGCGCGTTTTCAGAAACAGTTGGCGGATGCCGGTATTACGGTGACGCGCCGGCGGACGATGGGCGATGATATTGCCGCGGCTTGCGGACAGTTGATCGTTGAAAAAAAGACTGAATAAATATCTATGTCAGAAACCTATTATATAAAAACATTCGGATGCCAGCAGAACGTGGCTGATTCCGAGCGCATCGAGCGTTTTTATCAGTCGCGCGGATTGGTGCCGGCTCCGGCTCTCGAGTCGGCGGATGTGCTGGTCCTCAATACCTGCGTGATCCGTGATCGTGCCGAGGAAAAAGTCTACGGTATGGTGAGGAGTCTCCGTGCCCGCTTGGGGAAAAAGGCGCCGCGTATCGTGGTGACGGGCTGTCTTATCGGGGCGGCCACTCGCGTTCCCGGAGGCAAACTGATGAAGCGTTTGACCACGCGGCTGCCGGACGTGGAATTTCTGCCCATCGAAGAAGTGGGATTCGAGTATGCTCCGAAAAGAGCCGCGGGCAAGACGGCCTCCGTCGTCATTTCTAACGGCTGTAATAATTACTGCGCGTTCTGTATCGTGCCCTTCTCGCGGGGGAAAGAAGTGTCTCGATCATTTGAGGATATTCTTTCCGAGGTGCGCGATGCTGTTTCGGCAGGGTATGAGGAAGTGGTGCTGCTCGGGCAAAATGTCAATTCGTACGGCGCGGATTTTCTGATGGACAAGATCAAGGAGAATGAGGAATATATTTTGCCGGACGGTGCGCGCGTCAAGCCCGTGATGGTCAAACACCTGAATCGACACCGTATCCCGACGCTTTTTCCACATCTTTTGGAACGGGTGGCACAGATTGCCGGACTGACCAAGGTGTCTTTCATCTCTTCCAATCCGTGGGATTTTTCCGATGAGCTGATTGGAGTGATCGCCGAAAACGAGAATATCGATCGCGTCATCCATCTGCCGGTGCAGGCGGGGAGTGACGCCGTACTCAAGCGGATGAATCGCTGGTACACGCGCGAAGAATACCTCGCGCTGATCGAGAATATTCGCGCGAGCGTTCCCGGTGTGCGTTTTACGACGGATATCATCGTCGGTTTTCCCGGAGAAACCGAAGAGCAATTCGAAGAAACCGTCGATCTCATACGTCGAGTGGATTTTGATAAGACCTTCATCGCGTGGTATTCGCCGCGCCACGGTACTGCCGCAACCAAGGGGATGATAGACGATGTGCCGATTGAAGAAAAACAACGCCGTTATCACGAGCTGGATGCCGTTGCATTCAAGGGGAAAAAATAGTAAGCCTTCTTCTCACGGCGTGCTGGCTTGACAGGAAGAATGACAGGAAATAAAAAAAGAGTATAATGAAAGGCGAGGTACCCGATGGCCTCGTACGTGGGTTGTTTCAAAACCGAACTAAGGGAGGGTTAACAATGCTTACGCTGGATGTATTGCCCGGAAGAATCCAACATTTTTGGAAAAGGCGGGACAGGGTTTTGCCGATCTTCTTTTCCATCGTTCTCTTCGTCAGCGCACTGATACTGATATTCAGCGTGTGGCAGGTACCATGGCAATCCTTTCTGCTCTGGTTTCTGGCAACTGATGTGGTGTTCCTTTTTTTTCTGATCCTATTCTCATTTTTAGACTCTCGTCCCTTCCGTGAGAGGCGGTGACTGAAAATGTGAGAATTGTTGATGATGGGTCATCTGTCAAATCTTTGACAGATGACCTTTTTTGTTTGCCGGAAGGGGTGTGTGGTAGTATTCTTCAGAGAGAGTATGTTACAGAAACCACTTACCATTATTTCATGGAATGTCAACGGCATCCGGGCGGTCGTCCGCAAAGGTGTTTTCACGCCGTTTATCGAGAAATATCAGCCGGATATCCTGTGTCTGCAGGAAACGAAAGCCGAGCAGGGTCAAGCGGTCATAGACCTCCCGGAGTATGAGGAATACTGGAACTCCGCGACCAAGAAGGGTTATTCCGGCACGGCTATTTTCACCAAAACCAAACCACTGGCTCTTTTTAATGATTTTCCCGCGGATATCGTCGCGCAATTTGATCTGGTGCCGGATGGCTATGGCGATCCGTGCGCTGAGGGTCGGGTCCTCGCATTGGAGTACCCGGATTTTTTTGTCGTCACCGTCTACACCCCCAACGCCAAAGAAGACCTGAGTCGTGTGACTCTGCGTCACAAGCTGTGGGATCCGGCATTTCTGGCATACTGCAAGCAGCTGGAAGCAAAAAAACCGGTGATTTTCTGTGGCGACCTGAATGTCGCACATACCCCGGACGATCTCGCCAATCCCAAACAGAATGAAGGCAAGCATGGCTACACGGATGAAGAACGGGAAGGCTTCCAGAATTTCATCGATGCGGGATTCGTCGATACGTTTCGGATGTTTCATCAGGGAAATGGGCTGTACAGCTGGTGGTCGCACTTCGCCGATTCCCGGGCTCGCAATGTGGGTTGGCGCATCGATTATGTTCTCGTCAGTCAGACGCTCAAGCCGAAGATTCAGGACGCGTTTATTCTTCCAGAGGTACTCGGCTCCGACCACTGCCCCGTCGGTATTGTGCTCCGTTAGATGTCCATATTTGGCACATTTCTTCGTTCTCGGTTCCGGTGCTCGACACTGTATTCTACGGTACAGCTTACGGAGCTCCTCACCGACGCCTCGAACTGTACTCAAATATGAACATCTTGAAATTTCTGCCAATCAATTATGAATAATAATCACGTACCACTTGCCGAACGGATGCGCCCGAAAACATTGACGGACTTCTTGGGTCAGGAAAAGATTTTCGGGGAGGGGACGTTTTTGCGTGATGCAGTGGTACGAGGCAACGTGCCATCGCTTATCCTGTGGGGACCGCCGGGCAGCGGCAAGACGACTCTGGCACGGTTGCTCTCCTCCGCATTGTCAGCGGAGTGTATCCAGTTGTCCGCCGTGACGAGCGGCAAGAAAGATTTGCAGAATGTGATCGCGCAGGCGAAAACGAATCACGCGCACCATAAACAAACGATTTTGTTTTTGGACGAAATACATCGGTGGAATAAAGCACAGCAGGACGCGTTGCTCCCGTTTGTGGAGTCCGGCGTGTTGACGCTTATCGGAGCGACGACCGAAAATCCGAGCTTCGAAGTCAATGCCGCCCTCCTTTCACGGACACGGGTGGTCGTGTTGACTGAGCACAGTCAGACGACACTTACCGCACTCTTGCGTCAGGCGCTGGAGACAGACGTCGTCCTCCGTGCCAACAAGACAGAGGCCAATGATGAGGTGTTGGCATTCATCTCCACTCTCTCGGGCGGCGACGCGCGCCAAGCGCTCAATATTTTGGAAGCCGCTGCCGCTCAGGCTCAGACCATTACCATCGAACAGGTAGAAAGCATCGCTGCTCGTTCGCACCTCTTGTACGATAAGGACGGTGAACGGCACTACACTATCATTTCCGCGTTGCACAAATCTTTGCGTGGCGGTGACGCCGATGCCGGACTCTATTGGCTGGGGCGGATGCTCGAAGCCGGGGAGGATCCCCTCTATATCGCGCGCCGATTGGTACGCTTCGCATCGGAGGATGTGGGACTGGCGAATTCATTCGCCTTGCCACAGGCAGTGGCAGTGTTTCAAGCTTGTCAGATGCTCGGAATGCCGGAGTGCGAGGTGCACTTGGCGCAGGCGGTCGTCTACCTTGCCAAGTCGAAGAAAAGCAATGCGCTCTACATCGCCTATGGCAAGGTGAAAGAAGACGTCCAGATCACTGGAAGCGAACCTGTACCACTCCACCTGCGCAATGCCACGACAAAACTGATGCAAGAGCTCGACTATGGCAAAGGGTACAAATACACGCCAGAATATAAGAACCCAGCAGAAGCGAAACAAGAATATTTACCGGCATCCCTCAAAGGACGGCGGTATATCCGTCTGGATGATACGGCAGCAGGTACCCAAGAAAAGTCCTGATATTCGGCTGCGCAGGCATTTTTTTTATGAGAGAACAAGTGCATCGGACCAGAAGCATCATACCGGTATATGTTACGTAATCAGTTACGTAACTGATTCTGTAACTTCGCGTCATTTTTTCTGATATGCGGAGTCGGGGATGGATGATCGCGGAGCGTGGAGGATGACATCCGTTTCCAATTATGCTAGGATGGCAGATAATATTTGAATGAATAACTGTACGGCTATGCGTATCAAAATTGAGAAAGGGAGCGCGGAGGAGTGGCAGAAAAACGGAGTGATGGGAGTGGCGTTGGTGACGGAGGGCAAGGACGGCGTCGTACATGAGACGGATGGTCGGTCGGTTTTGGAAGTGGTCATCGGTGAGCGTGCGAAAATGACGCGACGGGCATTGAGAGTGCTCATTCGACGTATCGTGCGCGAAGCATTGGCCAAGAAGTATGCGAAGATCGCAGTGGATTTTTCTTTGTTTCGTTTTGAACATCTTCAGATGGAAGATGCGGATTTGGCGGAGCTTCTGGCAGTCAATGCGCGGATGGCAGATTATACATTTCGTGATTTTGTCACCGAACCCAAAGAAGGGTGGCCGAGTATCGTAGAGATACTTTTTACCAATGTCAGCCAAAAAATCGCCCAGACAAAAGTGACGGAAGGAGTGCGTCGGGGGCTTATCATTGGCGAGGAAGTCAATCGCTCGCGTCATATCGCGACGATGCCGGGTGGAGTGATGACGCCTGCGGTATTGGCGCGTCACGCCAGGGACTCAGTCAAGAATCTGCCGGTGAAGTGCACGATACTTGATGAGGCCAAGATGGAACGTCTCAAGATGGGCGGCGTCCTCGGCGTCGGCAAAGGATCGGACGAGCCGTCGCGTTTTATCATTATGGAATACTGGGGAGCGGGAAAATCCGCCTCAGGCGGACCGATCGTGCTCGTCGGCAAGGGTGTGACCTTTGACACGGGCGGTATCAATCTCAAGCCGAGCGGATATATTCTCGGGATGAATATGGATATGTCGGGAGGAGCCGCGGTGATTCATACGCTGGCAGCGGCCGCGCGTTTGAAAGTCAAGAAGAATATCGTCGCGCTGATTCCGGCAGTGGAAAATATGCCATCGGGATCAAGCTATCGTCCGGGAGATATTTTACATTCGATGTCGGGCAAGACTATCGAAGTCTTGGATACCGATGCCGAAGGACGTATCATCTTGGCAGATGCTTTGCATTATGCGAAGCAATACAAGCCGGCGCTTGTCGTGGATGTGGCGACGCTCACGGGAGCGGCGATGGCGGCACTGGGTGAACGGGCGACCGCACTCTTTACCGAAGATGAAAATCTGGAATTGAAATTGCGCCATCTCGGTGAAGAAAGCGGAGACTACGTGTGGCCGTTGCCGCTCTGGGAAGAATACGATTCGGAAATCAAGGGGACGTTCGGCGATGTGGCGAATGTCGGCACGACCCGCTACGGCGGAGCGATTACCGCGGCGATGTTTTTGAAACGATTCGTGGACAAGGCGTATCCGTGGGCGCATCTTGATATCGCGCCGCGTATGACGACGCTTGCCGATGAATTTCTTGCCAAGGGATCGGCCGGCGCACCGGTGCGCTTGCTGGTGAAGCTTTTGGAGAAATACTAAAGATGGAGAAAAAACTTACAGATATTCTTTTTTCTTCATCCGGTTCTCCATCGGTAACTTTTGCGATGAAAGTGCCGCTAGAAACGGAGCGTGACGCGTTTCGCAGGACAGAGACGTTTCTCGGCAACTGAGTCGGAAAAGTTCGATGGATAAAAAGGGGAAGAAAAAAGAATATCTGTAAGTTTTTTCGTATATTTTCTTGAAAATGGCTCGCGAGAGCCATTTTTTTGTTTCTGAAAAGTGTATAACTCAGAGGTTGACGACTTCCCAGTAAGTGGCGTAAAATGGTGACTAGTGGTAGATAGGTGGGTGAAAGTGGGGAAAAAAGAGAAATGTCAAAATCCCAATAACAAATAACAAATATCAAATGAAGATTTTTTCTTTGATAGGAATTTTTGAGCTTGGGACTATAGAGTCTTCGCTTGGCATTTGTAATTTGAGCTTTGGGTTTTTTTAGCACTATGTTCATCGGCGAATATTCACACACGATTGATCCCAAGAAGCGCCTCGCGCTTCCTTCGAAGTTTCGCGGAGAGTTGGGGAGCAAGGTGGTGGTGACGCGCGGACTGGATAATTGTTTGTTTGTCTACCCGATCAAGGTCTGGGAAGAGCTGGCGACCAAACTTGGGACGCTGCCAGTCGGTGAAGCGGGCACGCGCAGTTTCATCCGCATTATGCTCGCGGGCGCGACGGACGTGGAACTCGACAGTCAGGGTCGGATACTGCTTCCGGAATACCTGAAATCAGACGGCGGTTTGAAAAAAGATGTGACGATCGTCGGACTGTTCAACCGTTTGGAAATCTGGGATACGGTCAGGTGGAATAAGTACAAGACACAGGCAGAAAAGAATACCGGAAAAATCGCGGAGGATCTCGGTAAGCTCGGAGTGTACTAGGAGGAATCGTGTATCGCGTATTATGTATCAAGTATCAAGTATAAAGAAAAGAGTAAAAACAGAGAGAGAAACATTCACAACGCAAAAATAAAAATTGAAATCAGGAGGGGGCGAAGTTTTCAAATTTAATTTTTGGGTTGTGAGAGAGAGTATGACAGAGACGAAACATCGGGCGGTTCTTTTGCAGGAAGTCCTCGAGGCGCTCCATCTGGCGCCCGGATCAGTGGTAGTGGATGCCACGCTGGGCGGCGGCGGACATACGCGAGAGATTTTGAAACGCGTATTGCCGGAAGGCAGAGTCATTGCCATTGATGCCGATGAAGATGCTATCAGGCGTTTTCAAAAATTGGCGGATTCCGATGACTCCGTCAGACAGGCGCTGGCTGATCAATCGCTTTTGCTCGCGCATGGGAATTATTCCCGATTGGGAGGGATGCTGGAGCAAGAGGGTGTCAGTGAGTGTGATGCCGTACTGGCTGACCTCGGGTTTTCTTCGGATCAGATCGAGACGTCGGAGCGGGGACTGAGTTTTCTTTCGAACGGGCCGCTCGATATGCGCATGGATCAGGGGACAGAGCTCACCGCCGCGATCATCGTCAATACGTGGACACCGGAGGAAATCGCCAACGTGTTGCGTGAGTACGGCGATGAGAGTGAGGCATGGCGTTTGGCCTGTGCTCTGGAAAAAGCTCGCGGTGAGCAACCGTTCACGACTACGGGGCAACTCCGCGAGCTGATAGAGCGGGTCTATCCGAGAGACAAACGACGGCGGAGGATGCATATTCATCCGGCTACCAAGACTTTTCAGGCATTGCGTATCGCCGTTAATCGCGAGTTCGAGCATCTGGAGCTCTTTCTCACGGAGGCAGTGGCACACCTGAAGGTTGGGGGATGTCTGGCGGTCATCACGTTTCACTCGGGAGAAGACGTGCGGGTCAAGCAGTTTTTCAAAAACAAGGCGCGTGGCTGCATCTGTCCTCCGGAATTTCCTGTCTGTCGCTGTTACCGTACACCGGAGGTGCGGATAGTGACCAAAAGACCGATAGTTCC
>JAHFOM010000006.1 GCA_023261685.1 Candidatus Moraniibacteriota bacterium
ACCGGCCAAACCACGAGCAACTCCTTCGGCTTCTCTCTCACCACTGGCGACCTCAATGCCGACGGCAAGACCGACCTCGCTGTCGGAGCCCATGGCTACTCCACCGACACCGGCCGCGTGTATGTCTTCTACAATGATGGTTCTATCCCCACGACCGCGGCGAACGCCGATGTCACCATCACCGGTGAAACTACCTCCAACTACTTCGGCTGGTCCCTCACCACTGGCGACCTCAATGCCGACGGCAAAATTGATCTCGTCGTCGGCGCGCGGAGCTATTCCACGAGCACTGGTCGCGCCTATATCTTCTACAATGACGGCACGTTACCGACCACCGCGGCTACCGCCGATATCACCATTACCGGCGAAACCACGAGCAACTCCTTCGGCTGGCCTCTCACTACCGGCGACCTCAACGCCGACGGCAAAATTGACCTCGCTGTCGGAGCCTATGGCTACTCCACCAACACCGGCCGCGCCTATATCTTCTACAACGATGGCAGTATTCCCACGACCGCGGCCACCGCCGATGTCACCATCACCGGTGAAACTACCTCCAACTACTTCGGCTGGTCCCTCACCACTGGCGACCTCAATGCCGACGGCAAAATTGACCTCGCTGTCGGAGCCTATGGCTATTCCTCCTCCACCGGCCGCGTGTATCTCTTCATTACCGAAGCCGCGCGAACCACCCTCGAGAATACCAGCAATGCCATCCTCAAAGGCGTCCAAAAATTCAAAGGCACCCTCAAATTCCGCTAGAATATTTCCAGCGGTTCAACCCCTGTATTGCGCCTTGTCCGAAAGCCCATCTTGTATTACCATACAAACTATGGATAAAGAAATATTGAAGCAAAAAATCCGCCAAGCTATTGAACAAAGCACGTTCAGGGATGATATTCAGAAAGTGTCTCTTTTTGGGTCGTATGCGTATGGTACGCCTCGGGCGGACAGCGATGTAGATTTGTTGGTCGAGTTTGCCCCCGCTTCCAATGTGGGATTTTTTCAGTTTTTTTATATTCACGAGGATCTTGAAAGTAAGGTGCAGAAAAAACTTGATTTGGTAACTCCTGGAGCCCTGAGCAAATTTATTCGTGAAGATATAATCCGCGTAGCCGAGCCTATCTATGAAAAAAATGGAAAAAAGTGATGCTCTTTTTGTTTCACATATACTTGAAGCTATCGACAAGATAGAGAGCTATCTTGGAGATGTGACGTATGAAAATTTTTTCAAAAATAACCTTCTCATTGATGGAGTGGCACGAGAGCTAGGCATTATCGGAGAGGCTGCTAATCATCTCAGTACCTCTTTTCGAGAAGGGCATCCGGAGATACCGTATGCGCCGATGATTGCTATGAGAAATTATCTGATTCATGAGTATTTCGGAGTAGATAATGAAACGGTATGGAAAACATGCAAAGAAAGTCTGCCGGCACTCCGAGAGACTCTTCTTCCGCTTGGAATACAAGAGTGACGCGCTGATGCACCTCGCTCGCCATCCATATAGAGGTACTTTCAAGGGAACAGCGATGTCGATGTCGGTTTTTTTGGAAGATTTTTGGAGTGCTTCAAAAAAACCTGTTTATGGTGTATAGTAGAAGTATTCATAAATAATTTGTTTTAATCTAGGTGGAGCGTATGCAATCTGAAAAACCGTCGTTCGCGCGTTTCGGAGGGAATCATAATATGGCTGGTGGCGGCAATGGCAATGTCACGTTGCGTCCTATCGTGGCTGAACCGATGGCGACCCATCCTAATGGGAGTGTAGTACCGGCTGGTCGGGGAGTACCGGCTAAAGATGCCGTGTCTTCTCGAGGAGATACCGGCAAGGTTTCCAAAACGTCTTTGTTGCTTGATACCGTCATAACGTGCTCACTGGTCGCGCTTTTTTTCGGGTTGCCACTGTTTTTCACGGGGCTGACATTTCAAGGTATCGCGTTTGAAAAGCAGATCTACTTTTATTTCTGGCTTCTGATCGGTATCGTCGCGTGGGCTTCCAAGGGCGTGATCACCGGCGAGATGCGGATTCGCCGGACACCGCTTGATATTCCGTTGCTCGTATTTTGGGCATTTTATGTCCTCTCCGCGATATTTTCTGTCGATCGGTGGCACAGCGTATGGGGATTCTTCGGCGATCCTTCGCGCGGAGTGATTTCCATCACGGCACTGGTGCTGACCTACTACTTTTTGTTGAGCCATTTCACTGTCAAGCGTTTTCATTGGATGTTTTGGGCGTTCTTGTCGTCCGGTTTTATCGTGGTGCTTTGGAGCTTTATGGTAGTGATGAAAGTCAAATTTCTCCCTGCAGAATGGGAGCGTTTGGCTCCGATGAGTCTCATCGGTACCGTTTCTACCTTGGGAATATTTCTTGGTCTGTTGGTACCGTTGTTCCTGACCGCGCTGTTTATGCTCTGGAAGGAGAGCGCGCTCAAGAAATCGCTGCGAACGACGATCACCGTCCTCGTCTTCATCGGTCTCGCTCTGACATTGTTCTTGCTTCTCGTTCTCTATCCTTACATTTCATGGATCGTGGTACTCGGCGGGCTGAGCTTTTTTCTGGTGTATATTTTGGCACAGATTGTGCGCCCAACAGAGCAGTGGGTCTGGGTACCGATGGTTGTTTTTGTGCTGGTATTGGCATTTCTGATGATCGGGAGAACAGGGTTGAGTCGTGCCACGCTTCCGGTCGAAGTTGCTCCCAACGCCAATCTCTCATGGCAAATTGCCAAAGATACGGTCAAGGACTATTTCTTTACCGGTGTCGGTCCGGCCAATTATGGCTACGCTTTTTCGATGTTCCGTCCATTAGAATACAATGAGAACACGCTCTACACATTGCGTTTCTATCAGGGGAATGGGATGTTCTTTGAAATGTTACCTACTGTGGGCGGGTTGGGTACCACCTTGTTTGTCGTCGTATGGCTCTCATTCGTTTCTATCGGTCTGTATCTTCTGACTCACGAGAAAGAACACAACAAGGTATACTCGCTCGGTCTGTGGACGGTGGTGGTAATGTTCTTTTTAGCAAGTTTTCTGAATGTGCTTAACGGTCCATTGTTGATTATAGGGACTCTGCTTTCTGCACTCGCGCTCGGAACGTTATTGTGGGAGAGTGGTTCCGAAGAGCGGTATCTCCAACTGTCTTTCAAAGCCGCGCCGAAGTTTGCCCTCGCCCTCGCCTTTATTTTTATGGTGGTATCCGCCGGCGTGGCATTCCTCTTCGTCTTTGTCGGCAAGGTATTCATCGCTGACGTGTATGCCGGTCGCGCAGTGAGCACCTCATCGGCCGGACCAAATCGTGATTCAGCGGATCTTTTGCGAAAAGCTATCGGTTCGTATCCTCAAGAAGGGCGATACTACACGCGTCTGGCACAGGAATATATGGCGCTCGGCAATATTGAAGCTGGAAAAACAGCAACAGAACGGAGCACTGATACCGTCGCCTTTTATGTGCGCGAAGCGGTCGCAGCCGGGGAACAGGGCAAGCGCCTGATGCCGAATGACGTGATGGCAACAGAGACGCTCGGGCTTATTTATGAGAACGCGAGCCTCTATGCCGGCGACGCGCTTCCCAAGGCCGAAGCCGCTTACGCTCGCGCCCTTGAGCTCGAACCGAAGAATCCGCTGTACGCTTTGAAGCTCGGTCAGATCAAAAAATTGACCGGCGACGGCAAAAAGGAAGGCGCGGAGCAGACCGGTTTGTACCAAGAAGCCGAGAAGTTTTTCTTGCAGTCTGTCGATCAGAAAAAAGATCTCGCTATCGCTCATTACAATCTTTCCGGCATACGCTCTCGTTTGAAGGATGGAGACAAGGCGATCGAAAGCGCGATGGAGGCGTTCCGCATCGAAAATACCAATCTCAACTACGCGTATAATCTCGGCGCGATGTATCAGTTGCGTAACAAAGAGGGTGATCATGATCGGGCAGAAGCAATCTTCAAGGATATTCTGACGAAGAATGAGAAGCTGATAGATGTGCGGCTCAGTCTCGGGCTCCTGTATGAAGCGGATGAGAAAAAAGAATCGGCTATCGCTCAGTATGAAAAAATACTCGAGCTCTTGTCAGATGATCAGTCTGAAGGTCTCAAACAGACTGCTGACCAAGTCAGAAAATTCATCGAAAATGTCAGAAATGGTACCGGCAATCTCGCCAAAAAGAGTGTAGCAGAAGTGCCACCCGCACCCGTGACGCCGGCGCCGGAAGCAGTACCGGCACCTCTTCCTCCCGCTCCCGCCCTACCCAACGAGTCGCCTTTGACCAATCCGGGACAGTAGATGGCGTCGGCTTGGTATTCTCAGATTCAGCGAAATAAAAGTAATCTTTTTGTCTCTGCTCTCGACTCAGAAGCCTCTCTCGGTTACCGGAAAAACCAGCCCCCCCATCAACGGCGGAGAAGCTCTTTTTTCTGAACCGAGAGGGCTTCTTCAGACAAGGAGAGTAACCGCCAAAAGATTCTTTTATTCGTTGAATCTGAGACTTATTGTATTTTGGGGATGAAATAAATAGGAGGGGATAGATTATGGTGGGAACTCACATCCCATCCTGAATCACAATAGTCCAGCCACCAAAAGTAATTTTTTGTCTCCATTTCACCACTCATCAGGACCTCTCGGCTTGCGAAAAAAGTCGCCCCCAATCAACGGCGGAAAAGCTTCTTTTTTCGGGTTGAGAGGCCTTCTTCACACAGTGTGAAACGAGAGCCAAAAAATTCTTTTGGCGGCTGGACTGGGATGAGTAACAGTGCACTTCAGAATGGAATGTAAGTAGGCGGGGTTGACAAGAATACATCAGATTGTTATCATAGCGAGTGATGCTTTTCCCCGAGCTTTTTTCGTTTTTGGATGACGGAAACATTCGAGGGAAAAGGAAAAGAAGGTTAACATAATACGTATAATATTCGTAACAAGAGACTGTGAGTCCCTCGCCTGAGAGCGGAGACCCGTAGAATCACACGATACAAAGTTATGGCAGAGCAATTTCAACGCACTAAGCCGCACGCAAACGTCGGCACTATCGGTCACGTCGATCATGGCAAGACGACTCTTACTGCGGCAATTTTGCACGTGCAGAGTATGAGGGGGTTGGCAAAAGAAAAGAGCATCGATGAAATCGACAAAGCTCCGGAAGAGCGTGAGCGCGGTATTACCATCGCGACCGCTCACTGTGAGTATGAATCAGATGCCCGCCACTATGCGCACGTCGACTGTCCGGGTCACGCCGATTACATCAAGAATATGATTACCGGTGCCGCTCAGATGGATGGTGCCATTCTCGTTGTTTCCGCGACTGACGGTCCGATGCCACAGACTCGCGAACATATTCTTTTGGCGCGTCAGGTGGGTGTTCCTGCTATCGTGGTGTTCCTCAATAAAGTGGATATGGTGGACGATGCCGAATTGATTGATCTGGTGGAAGCTGAAGTGCGTGAACTCCTGACAAAATATGAATTCGATGGCGACAAAGCCGTCGTTATCCGGGGAAGCGCACTCAAAGCTCTGAATGCCAAGTCTGCCGATGATGCTGATGCCAAGCCGGTGGTGGATCTGATGACCGCGCTGGATGAGCATATTCCACAGCCGGTGCGCGATATGGACAAGCCATTTCTGCTTCCAATCGAGGATATTTTTTCCATCGAAGGACGCGGTACGGTGGTGACTGGACGCATCGAGCGCGGTGTTATCAATATCAATGATGAAGTAGAGATCGTCGGTATACGCGACACTGCCAAGACGGTAGTGACCGGTATCGAAATGTTCAACAAATCTCTCGCTCGCGGAGAGTGCGGTGACAACGCCGGACTGCTTATCCGCGGTATCAAGAAAGAGGATGTCGAGCGTGGTCAGGTTCTCGCCAAGCCGGGCTCTATCAAGCCACACACGGAATTTGATGGCGAGGTCTACGTCCTTTCCAAAGAAGAAGGTGGTCGTCACACTCCGTTTTTCAAGGGTTACAAGCCGCAGTTCTATATCCGTACCACGGATGTGACAGGTGAAGTGGAGCTTCCGGAAGGAACGGAGATGGTTATGCCTGGCGATACGGTCAAGCTGAAAATCAAGCTCTTGGCTCCGGTGGCTATGGAAGACGGTATGCGCTTTGCTATCCGCGAAGGCGGACGCACCGTCGGTGCCGGTGTCGTTACCAAAATCATCAAGTAGTCTTTTCCGCCCAAGGCGGACCAGCCTTGGGCTGGCGAGGGAACTGAGCGGAAGCGATGTGGATCCAAGTGCATCACTTCCGCGATTGTTCTCTGGACAAGAAAAAAAATCCATAGTATATTGACAGAATGAAAAAGCGAGAAACAACAGAAGACCTCCGTATCAGGATCAAGATCAAGGCGTATGATCACAAGGTGATCGACCAGTCTGCCCGAAAAATCGTTGAGACCGCTGAACGTACCGGAGCCCAAATTACCGGTCCCGTCCCGCTCCCGACAGAGATTCACCGGCTGACCGTCAATCGTTCCACGTTCGTGCACAAGAATTCTCGTGATCAGTACGAGATGCGTGTGCACAAGCGATTGATCGATATCCTGAATCCGACGGCCAAGACTATCGAGAATCTGACCAATCTGGATCTCCCCGCCGGTGTCGATATCGAGATAAAAATGTAAGAGAATCTTTTTGTTCGGCACATTTCGTCGTTAGAACCTCTGGTGCTCGACACTGTATTATGAAATACAGCTTACTGCGCTCCTCGGCTCTGCCTAGAACTGTACTCGAACAAAAAGATTCTCAACAATAAGGAGTACTTGTTTAAGTCCCAGCCCCGATCTGTTTCTCAGAGTGCCGGAGCAGGGATACTGAACGGGCCAGAAAGTAACACTGGCTGTACTGAAAGGTCAGTTTTTTGTTTGCCCTCACACGAATCTATTTGTTTCTTAGAAATGTAAAAGTATTCAGAAATTTTTAGATGAACCGCCCCGAAGAAGACTTCGCCACATGGTTCCCTAAAAAATTTCTGAATACTTTTACATAAAACAATACACTGCGATGAAATTTCTTCTCGGCAAAAAACTTGGTATGACGACGCTCTTCGATGAAACAAAGGGCGCTTTGAACGTGACGCTGATCGTCTGTGAAGCAAACACGGTCAAGCTCAATCGCACGCTTGAAAAAGATGGTTATCTGGCGGTTCAGCTCGAGACGAATAAGAATGCCAAGAAGACTGTCCGTAAAGAATTCCGTATCGACAAAGGGGCGACATCCGTCAGTGCCCGGGAAATGCTGGCGAAAACACTGGAACACTATCCTGTCGATGGCACCGTTGATGTTTCTCTTTTTACCGTAGGAGAGCGCGTTCATATAGCTGGAGTGACTAAGGCAAAAGGCTTTCAGGGTGTGGTCAAGCGGCATGGCTTCAAAGGATCGCCCGCCAGCCATGGACGTGCTCACGATATGCGCAAACCGGGTTCTATTGGTGCGACGTTTCCTGAACACGTGCTCAAAGGGCGACGGATGGCAGGACGGATGGGTGGCGACAATATGACCGCTCTCAATCTTTCCGTCGTGTACGTCGATCCTGTAGAGGGTATCATCGCCGTGCGCGGAGCCGTCCCCGGAGTCAACGGTCGCATCGTGAAAATTATGAGTACGAAATAATATGCCAAAAGTAACGGTCAAAAATACGGCGGGCAAGGATGTGAAAGAGATCGAACTGAAAGATTTTGTTTTCGGCGTGCCTTCCAATGATACGCTCTTGCATCAGGTATACGTTGCGCAAACGGGCAATGCCAGAAAAGCAATCGCTCACACCAAGGATCGCAGTGAACGATCAGGGTCCGGAGCCAAACCGTGGCGTCAGAAGGGGACTGGCCGTGCTCGTGCCGGTACGAAAAAGAGTCCGCTGTGGCGCAAGGGTGGTATCACGTTCGGTCCGAATAAGCATCAGAATTGGAGCAAGGATACGAATCAGAAGATGCGTCAAAAGGCCGTGATGATAGCGCTTTCAGAGAAAATCCGTTCCGGAAAAATGATCGTTATCGACAGTCTCAATTATCCCGAGCAAAAAACCAAGTTGTTTTCGGCGACGCTTGCTGCTCTCGGTATTACCGGGAAGTCCCTCGTATTTTGTCTGACCGGTGATGAGCGGGCATCCGCGCTTATGAGTCGCAATATCCCTCGGGTAGAAAATACCCCGACTGAGATGCTGAACGTCGTCCAACTCCTCGATCGCGAGTACATTGTGCTGACGGAAGCCGGTATTAAAAATCTTGAAGGACGCTTTGCAAGTTGGAATAAGCCGAGCGCACAATAATCGAACTTTATGGCATTGTTTACTGATACAACCGAGAAGAAGGATATGAAGGCTTCGAAAAAAGCCCCTGTTTCGAAGAAGAAACTTTCTCCGAAGGAGAGTCGTCTGGCGGCAAAAATTTTGTCTCGTCCGCGTATTACGGAAAAATCCTACGCGCTCAATACACTCAACCAATATGTGTTCGTCGTTACCAAAGATGCTACCAAAAAAACCGTCAAGCGAGCCATTGAAGAAGCTTACGCGGTCAATGTAGAGAAAGTGCGTATGGTCTGTCTGCCAGCCAAGAGGCGTGTATTCGGAAAAAGCACCGGTTCTAAGAGTGCCATCAAGAAAGCTATCGTCAGCGTCGCCAAAGGACAGTCACTGGAACTCTTTAAGAGCGGAATGTAAGAATCATTGATATGGCAATAAAAATCTACAAAAAGAATCATGCTGGACGCCGTTTTATGTCGGTTATCAAGCCGGACGGTGTGACTGATAAGCGCCCTGAAAAATCGCTTTTGGCTCCTCATCCGAAAAAAGCCGGCCGTTCAGGCGGGAAGATTTCTGTCCGTCATCAGGGTGGTGGTCACAAGCGCCGCTACCGTATCGTTGACTTTCATCAGGACAAGCTCGGCATTCCGGGGCGTATATCCGCTCTCGAAAAAGACCCGAATCGTTCGGGACTCATCGCACTTGTGCACTACGCCGATGGTGAAAAACGCTATGTCTTGGCGACTGATGGGATGAAGCGGGGACAGGAGATCATCTCTGGTGAGGTTACTCCGATCGAGAATGGTAATCGTCTGTTGCTGAAGAACATCCCTATTGGTACGAGTATCTGCAATATCGAGATGAAAATTGGCAAAGGTGGACAAATCGTGAGAAGTGCCGGCAGTCGAGCTACGCTGATGGCGCTCGATGGAGCAATGGCTCAGATCAAGCTGAGTTCCGGGGAAATCCGTCTTATCAGCAAGGACTGCTATGCGACGCTCGGGCAGGTGAGCAATTTTGAGCACAGCGCCGAGCGGATCGGCAAGGCCGGACGCGCCCGTTGGCTCAACCGGCGTCCGACTGTCCGTGGAAGCGCTATGAATCCGGTAGACCATCCACACGGAGGTGGTGAAGGACGTCAGCCGATCGGTATGCATCCGAGAACCCCGTGGGGCAAGTTGGCACTCGGCAAAAAGACCCGCGCGAAGAAACACAAGAGCAATAAGTATATCATCAGCCGCCGCCCTAAAAAATAACCAACAACTAATAACTCACAACCAGCAACAGAAAAAAGAAATGTGGAAAAAAGTTATAGGTTGTAAGTTGTAAGTTAATTACATATGTCACGAAGTCTCAAAAAAGGTCCATACGTCGATCCAAGAGTGCTGAAGAAGCTCGAAGGAAAGAAGTTGGGTGATCGCACCATCATCAAAACATGGTCGCGTGCTTGCACTATCTCTCCGGAGATGGTAGGCTTTACTTTTGGTGTGCATAACGGCAAAGACTTTATTTCCGTATTTGCGACCGAGGAGATGGTCGGGCATCGTCTGGGGGAATTTTCTCCGACCCGAAAGTTTACCCGTCACGGTGGAAAGATGCAGAAAGAGTTGGAAGTGGCTGCTAAGTCTCGTGAATTAGATGCCGCCAAGGCTGCTAAGGCCGCCACTGCCGCACCAGGGGCTAAGAAAAAATAGATGACTATGAAAGTACACGCCACCCTCAAAAACCTCCGTATTGCACCGCGTAAAGTGCGTCTTGTGACGCACTCCCTTATCGGCGTGGATGCGCGCGAAGCTCTTGTCCAGCTCGACAAGCAGGTCAAGCGGTCTTCGCGACCGATCACCGATCTCTTGAAGAGCGCGATGGCGAATGCGAGGAATAATAACGGACTGGATGAGGAGAATCTGTATATTTTGGAAATTCGTGTCGGCGATGGTTTGCGCTTGAAGCGCTGGCTGCCCCGAGCTTTCGGACGGGCGACACCGCTCCTCCGTCGCGGATCCAATGTCACGATCATCCTGGAAGAAAAAATAGAAGGCAAGAATCGTATTGTGAAAAAAAAGGAAACCATCGAACAGAGAGTATCGACGATCTCCGCACTGCCCGAAGAAACAGAAAAGCAAAAGGAGGCGCAAAAGATAGTGAAGCCGGAAATAAAGAAGGACGTTGTCAGGGGAGTGAAGCCGACTGGCGGCAAGGTAGTCAAAAAAATGTTTCAACGCAAGTCCGTATAAACTGAAAGTATACTTATAGTTATGGGTAATAAGGTGCATCCAACTGGTATTCGTCTCGGTATCACGACCAACTGGCAGTCGCGCTGGTTTGGGGCGAAGAAGACCTACCGTGATCAATTGCGAAAGGACGTCGAAATCCGTTCATTTATTATGACCAAATGGAAAGCGGCAGCCATCGCTTCTGTTGGTATCGAGCGTTCCGCGAATGCCGTGCGATTGATCATTCATACGGCACGACCCGGCGTACTTATCGGTCGCGGGGGCACCGGTGTCGAAGATCTGACCCGGACTATCAAAAAAAGATTTTTTGCGGGCAAGAAAGTCGATTTGAAAGTAGATATTCAGGAAGTTAAAAATCCCGAAACGAACGCGATGTTGGTTGCGATTCAGGTTACTGAGCAACTGGAGAAGCGTACGCCGTTCCGCCGCGTATTGAAGACGATGCTCGATCAGGTAGAAGGCAATAAGCTGGTGCAGGGAGTGAAGATCGAAATTTGTGGTCGTCTGGGCGGTGCTGAAATGTCAAGACGCGAGTGGTTATCCCGTGGCAAGATTCCTCTTCACACGCTACGCGCCGATATTGATTACGCTTGCGCCGAAGCTCGTACGACCTACGGAGTGATCGGAGTCAAGACGTGGATTTACAAAGGAGAGAAATTCGTGGAAGCGGAAACGACGACCGAATAATAGAAATTTCTTATGTTGATGCCAAGAAAAGTAAAACACAGAAAGATCCACCGGGGAGGCTGGTCAGGAAGTCCGGCAACACGCGGGAATACCGTGAGCTTCGGGAGCTACGGGCTCAAGACCCTAGAAGAGGGATTGATCTCAGCTCGCCAGATCGAAGCCGCGCGCCGGGCGATGACTCGTTCCATCCAGCGCGGAGGCAAGGTGTGGATACGCGTCTTCCCTGACAAGCCGATGACCAAGAAGGGAGAGCAGACCCCGATGGGTAAAGGTAAGGGGAGCGTAGATCACTTTGTCGCGAAGGTACGTGCCGGAAAAGTGTTGTTCGAACTTGATGGCATTCCTAAAGTGGCGGCGACGGAAGCGATGCGTTTGGCATCGCACAAGCTCGCAGTCAAGACGAAATTTTGCGAACGATAAGTACACCGGTTTTCACTCAAAAATATACAATGGTATGAAGGCACAGGCATGGCGGGAAAAATCAGAGGGTGAGCGCGAGAAGGCGATTCTTGAGCTGGATGACAAGACGTACAAGCTGCGTTTTGACATCGTTACTCGTGAAGCTAAGAATCACAGCGAATACCGCAAGCTGAAGAAGGACATCGCCCGTCTCCTGACCCTGAAAAAAGAAGACGAGATGAATATTACTACCAAAGAAGAGAGCCGGTAAATCTCATTTTTTACACACAGTATGAAGACTGCATCCACAACAAAATCAGCGAGCAAGGCGCCCAAGAAAAAAGGTGTCGTTGTCAGCGCCTCGATGGATAAGACTATCGTTGTCGCGGTAGAAACTCTGAAGACTCATCCAAAGTACCTGAAGCAGTATCGTTCGACCAAGAAATACAAAGTCCACACCGAAGAGAACAAATACGCCGTAGGAGATACCGTCAGTTTTCAAGAATGTCGCCCCATCAGTCGTGATAAGCATCATACCGTCGTCACACTCTAAGAGAAAGCTATGATCCAAGCAGAATCCAGTTTGAAAGTCGCTGATAACAGCGGTGCCAAGAGCATCAAGTGTTTCAAAGTGCTCGGTGGAACGCGCCGCCGATACGCGGGGCTCGGTGATATCATCGTGGCTTCGGTTAAATCGGCAGAGCCGCGTGGTATGGTCAAGAAAGGGGACAAGGTGAGAGCCGTTATCGTCCGTCAGGCCAAAGCCTATCGCCGTAAAGACAATTCCTACATCCGTTTTGATGAGAACGCCGCGGTCATCCTCGATGCCAACAATACCGATCCCAAGGGGACGCGTATTTTCGGTCCGATAGCGCGAGAGCTGCGGGAAAAAGGATTTTCCAAGATCGTTTCACTGGCCCCTGAAGTATTATAAACAGCTTCTCTAGCTGCCTTAGCTTCCTTAGCTTCCCTAGCTTTTTAGGGGGACAAAGGAAGCTAACGAAGCTAACGAAGCCAAAAGCTTATGAAGCTAAAGAAAGGAGATCAAGTAGAGGTTATTACCGGAAAAGATGCCGGGAAACGCGGGATGATCATCTCTGTCTTTCCGGATATTGAAAAAGTGGCCGTCAAAGGTGCCAATATAATGAAGCGCCATATCCGTTCCAAGCGAGACGGAGAAAAAGGACAGCGGATCGAGAAAGAGGCTCCGATTCATGTTTCCAATGTGATGTTGGTCTGCCCGCATACCGGGAAGCCGACGCGTATCGGGTACAAGATTGAGGGAAACGAAAAAGTACGTGTCAGTAAACAGTCCGGTAAAGTCATCTAACCAGAAAAAGCTCGTAGCATACCTCGTATGAAAATGCCATTGACCAAGAAAATCTATAGCGAGAAAGTCGTTCCCGCCCTTTCGAAAGAGCTCGGCATCAAGAACCGGATGGCTCTTCCGCGTGTCGGCAAGATTGTCGTGAATGTCGGAACGGGTAAGATCCTCAAAGATTCGAAGCGCGTGGAAGACATTGTCGCTTCCCTCGAGGCGATCACCGGACAAAAAGTGCTTCAAACCAAAGCGCGTAAGGCTATTGCCGGATTCAAGACTCGCGAAGGTTTGGAGATTGGAGCCCGGGTCACGCTGCACGGCATCCGGATGTGGGACTTCTTGGATCGTCTGATCAATGTGGCGTTGCCTCGCGTGCGTGATTTTCAGGGTATTCCCAAAAGCGCCATCGATCAGAATGGCAATTGCAATCTCGGTATCAAAGAACACCTCGTCTTTCCGGAGATTATTCCGGAGAAGGTGCAGCATATCTTCAGCTTCCAGGTGAACATCGTTACGACAGCCAAAAATAGAGAAGAAGGTGAGGCACTGTTCCGCGTTTTGGGTTTGCCACTTCAGAAAGAGGAAAGTAAGTCATAAAAATAATCTCGAAATTACAGAGTATGGCAAAGACATCCACAGCGGCCAGAGCGCTCAAAACCCCGAAATTTTCAACTCGCATCGTACGGCGGTGTTGGAAATGTGGTCGGAAACACGGGTATTTGCGTATGTTCGATCTCTGCCGTATTTGCTTCCGAGAACTTGCCAACAAAGGTGAGATTCCGGGGATAAAGAAAGCTTCCTGGTAAATTAATGAGCTGGTAGGTAGTAGCTTCTTAGCTTGTAGATAAAGAATATATCCTTTCTCACAATGCTATAACTTAAGAAGCTACAAACTACAAGCTAAAAAGCTAGACATTATGTTAGATCCAATTGCAGACATGTTGACAAGAATTCGTAATGCGCAAGCCGCCGGCCATCCGAGCGTCGCTATGCCCGCTTCGAAACTCAAATACACCATCGCGGAGATTCTGCTCCGGGAAGGGTTTGTTGGGCGCATCGAAAAAGAAACCGATGGCGTTCATCCGTCCTTGCGTCTGTGGCTCAAATACACGACTGTTTCTCCTACTAAGAAGGTTCCGGCGATCCGTGAAGTGACTCGTGTCAGCAAGCAGGGCTGCCGTATCTATGTCAAGAAAAGCGAAATCAAGAAAGTGAAGAATGGGTACGGTATCGCAATCGTTTCGACCTCGGAAGGCGTGATGACTGGGTCAGAAGCTTTCCGTCGTGGATTGGGAGGCGAATATATCTGCAAATTGTGGTAAAAAATGAGCTGGTAGGTAGTAGCTTCTTAGCTTGTAGATAAAGAATATATCCTTTCTCACAATGCTATAACTTAAGAAGCTACAAACTACAAGCTAAAAAGCTAAGAATTATGAGTAGAATTGGGAAAAAACCAGTCAGTATTCCAGAAGGTGTCACCGTGACGCTCTCTGCGAACGTAGTCACTGTGGCGGGTCCAAAAGGCACGCTCGAGTTCGCGCACCGTCGCGAGGCGAAGGTAGCTGTGGCAGAAAATACCGTGCTCGTTACTAGGGTGGGCGAGACGAAGAAATCCCAAGCTCTCTGGGGGACCACAACGAAATTGATTGCCAATATGATAGTCGGCGTGACCGCGGGTTTTCAGAAACAGCTTGAGTTGAACGGTGTCGGTTTCCGTATGTCGGTCAATGGGAAAAAAATTGTTCTGGCTCTGGGCTTTTCTCATCCTGTGGAGCTGACTCTCCCAGAGGGGTTGGATGCCAAAATCGAGGGGAATATCCTGACGATTTCCGGCACTGATAAGCAGAAAGTCGGCGAATACACCGCTATCGTCAGAAAATTAAAACCAGTCGAGCCGTACAAGGGCAAAGGATTCCGTTATGTCGGTGAAGTCGTGCGCCGCAAGGAAGGCAAGAAAAATGCCGCCTAATGAAATAACCAACAACTGACAACTGACAACAAAATGCAGGAAGAAAAAGTAGGCATGTTGTAGGTTATCGGTTATAAGTTGTAAGTTAAGAAATATGTTAAAGCGAGAGATACGAAAAGTGAAACGATTTGAACGGAAGCGTCGTGTGCGCGCCAAGATAACCGGCACCGCCACCCGCCCGCGTCTTTCGGTGTTTCGGAGTTTGCGGAACATCTCTGTTCAGGCCATCGATGATCTGTCCGGTACGACCTTGGCGCAGGCGAATATGCTGGAACTGACGAAAAAAACATCGCACACAGTAGCGGGAGCAGCGCTTGTCGGAAAGACAATCGCAGAGCGTTTGGCAAAAATCGGCATCACGGAAGCGGTTTTCGATCGTTCCGGATATAAATATCATGGCAAAGTAAAGGCGCTCGCCGAAGCTGCCCGTGGCGACGGTCTCAAGTTTTAATAGGCATCTCGATAATGCCTTGCGACTCTGAATGATACAGGATACAGTATAATCAAAGAATTGAAGCGGGGATGCTCCCTCCCAAGGCGGGCAGGCATACTAGAGCTACGTAACTTCATTTATAGACAATTATGGCAAAGCCAGGAAAAAAAATGGGGAGACGCGAAAAGCCGGAGTTTGATCAGAAACTCCTTGACTTGGCGCGCGTGACACGCGTGGTAAAAGGTGGACGCCGTTTCCGTTTTCGAGCGACGCTCGTCATCGGCAATCGCAAAGGCAAGGTGGGCGTGGGTGTCGCCAAGGGATCGGATGTTTCTGATGCTATTCAGAAGGCCTACAATGACGCGAAAAAAAATATGGTGACCATTGCGTTGGACGGGACAACCATTTCTCATGATATTTCCGCCAAACTCGGATCCGCAAAAGTCCTGCTGCGACCGGCTTCTGAAGGGCGGGGAGTTATTGCTGGCGGCGCGGTGCGTGCCGTGGTCGATCTGCTCGGCGTCAAGGATGTCGTTTCCAAGTCCCTCGGCGCTTCCAATCCGCTCAATGTCGCTCGGGTCACTATCAAGGCTCTAGAACAGCTGAAAGCGCCTCGTCTTCCCAAGGCAGTGAAAGAAAGTGAAGCAGCTCCAGTCCAAAAATAGTATTTCCATATAACGTTTTATTATGCAGATCCATCAACTTTCAGTCGTAAAAAAGAAAGGTCGGAAGCGTATCGGACACGGCGGCAAGCGCGGCACGACATCTGGTCGCGGGAGCAATGGTCAGAAATCCCGTTCCGGCGCCTCTGTTGATCCTTTGTTCGAAGGTGGTCGCTCGACGTTTCTCGAGCGTCTGAAGAAAGTGCGCGGTTTCAAGTCTATTCATCAGAAAAAATGTCTGGTAACGTTGACGAGTCTGGAGTATGCTTGCGTGGACGGCGAAGTCATCACGATCGCCCTCTTGATCGACAAAAAACTGGCCCCGAAGACAGCACTTGCCCGTGGCGTCAAGATCGTAGCGACCGGCAGTCTCAAGAAAAAACTGACGCTGGGTGCGGATGTTACGGCTTCAGAAAAGGCCAAGGAGAGTTTTCAGGCAGTCTCTCAGTAAAAGCATTTTTACGGGGCGGAGATTTGCTGTTGTCTTTCCCATATCGAGTGGGGTATACTGGTCTTATCTTGGAAACTGATCCTTTTCTCTCATGCGCGAAACATTCCTGAATATTTTTCGAATCAAGGACCTCCGGAATAAGATCCTTTTTATTCTTGGTTTGTTGGTTGTCTATCGTATCGCCGCCAATATCCCGCTCCCGGGAGTGGATGTGCTGGCACTCCGGCGGCTATTTGAAGACAATGCGTTTCTCGGTCTCTTGAATATTTTTTCCGGCGGTGGACTTTCTAATATTTCGATCGTACTTTTGGGCGTCGCGCCATACATCACCGCATCGATTATTATGCAGTTGTCGACGACGATTGTCCCCAGTCTCGAGCGCTTGTACAAAGAAGAGGGAGAAACCGGACGTCAGAAATTCAATATGTGGACGCGCTGGATCACGCTTCCGCTCGCCGGGCTCCAGTCTTTTGGTATGCTTTCACTGCTCCGCTCGCAGAATATTTTGGGCGATATCACGCCGTTCAATATGGCAGTGATTATTATCAGCGCAACCGCGGGGACTATTTTTCTGATGTGGCTCGGCGAACTGATTACCGAAAAGGGTTTGGGTAACGGAGTCTCGGTGATTATTTTCGCCGGCATCGTTTCCAGTCTGCCGACCGGTATTTCCCGCTTTATCTCGATTTGGGACCCGGCGCAGATTTTTACCTATATCTTGTTCGCTCTCTTGGCGGCAGTGACTGTCGCGAGCGTGATTTTTATCAATGAAGGTCAGCGGACGATTCCCGTCGCCTATGCCAAGCGTGTCCGCGGGGCGCAGGTCTACGGCGGGTCGGCGACGCATTTGCCGCTTCGGGTCAATCAGGCCGGAGTCATCCCGATCATCTTTTCGGTATCGCTCATACTTATTCCGACGATGGCGGCCAATTTCTTCGTGCAGAGCACCAATGTCAAGATAGCGGGCATCGCGGTGGCAGTCAGCGCTTGGCTGCAGAATCAGTGGGTCTATGGCATCCTCTATTTCGTGCTGGTTGTCTTGTTCACGTATTTCTATACCGCGGTGGTATTCGATCCGATCAAGATTGCCGAGAATCTTCAGAAACAAGGCGGATATATCCCGGGAATCCGACCGGGTAATACGACGGCTGAATATCTGTACCACATCATTAATCGCATTACGCTTGCCGGCGCTTTTTTTCTCGGCGCAGTGGCGGTCCTGCCCTTTGTCGTGCAGGGTATTACCGGCATTCAGGCGCTTTCTATCGGAGGCGTGAGTATTCTCATCGTCGTTTCGGTCGTGCTGGAAACGGTGAAGCATATCCAGAGCCAGTTGACGATGCAGAGCTACGAGACCTTCTAGAAGAGTAATTCTCAAGTATCAATTTTTAATTTCTAAACAATTTTCAATAAGTGAATTTCAAAATTTAGAAATTAGATTATTGTTTGAAAATTAGAAATTGAAAATTTTTTATTGTACCGGCATGTCTATCGGAAATTATATACTTTTAGGGCCTCCCGGAAGCGGTAAAAGCACTCAAGCAGAGCTTTTGAGAAAAAATCTCGGTCTGGTGCATATCGATATCGGATCGGAACTGCGCGCCGCAGCCGAGGAAGATACGCCACTCGGACGGGAAATCAATGATACTATCCATCTCAAGCATTCATTGACATCCGACGTGATTATGAGGGCGGTTTTTGAAAATGTCATCAAAAGTGTCCCGCCAGAAAAGAGCATCTTGCTTGATGGAGCACCTCGTCGTGCTTCTCAGATCGATGAAGTGGAGGCGGTACTCCGCTCTTTCGGACGCTCTATCGACAAGGTCATCTTCATCAATCTCCGAGAAGAGCAATCGGTCGAGCGGATTTCAAAACGCTACCTCTGTTTCGGATGCCATCGGCCGTATATTTTGGGCAAAGACGTTTTTTCTCAGGAGATGCCTTGCAGCGTTTGCGGAGGCAAGATCGGTCAGCGCAAAGATGATACGCCGGAAGGGGTGCGGACGCGTCATCAGATTTTTCATACCGAAACCCTGCCGGTCATAGAATATTTTGCGAAAAACAATCTTTTACTGACTGTTGACGGGAATCAGTCTGCGGAGAAAATTTTTGAGGATATCAAGGAGCAACTGGATGCATAAAAAACTATGTCACAAACATTGATCAAAACTGCCGATGAGATTCTTCGCTTGCGGGCATCAGGTCAGCGTTTGGCGGGTGTCCTTCAGACGGTGATGGCATCCGTCGCCCCGGGCACCACGACCAAGGATATAGATATGCTGGCGGAACGTCTGATCCGCGAAGTCGGCGGCATCCCTATCTTCAAGGGGTACGGATCAGATTTTGGCCGTCCGTTTCCGGCATCGATCTGCACATCCGTCAATGAGGAAGTCGTGCACGGTATCCCGCACGCCAAGAAGATTATCCAAGCAGGTGATCTGGTGAAGCTCGACATCGGAATGCGTTTCGAAGGGATGGTCACGGATATGGCGCGCACCGTCAAAGTAGGAGCCGTGAGCAAGGAAAAGGAACGGTTGGCCACGGTCACAGAAGAGAGTTTGCGGCGCGGTATCGCAGAGCTTCGTCCGGGAGTTCGTATTTCAGTTTATTCTCGAGCCGTTCAAGAGTATGTTGAAGCCAATGGATTTTCCGTGGTGCGTGATCTGGTGGGGCACGGTGTCGGGCACGAGCTCCACGAGGATCCGCAGGTGCCCAACTATGTCTCGCGGGGGATGGATGATTTTGTGTTGCAAGCCGGTATGGCGCTGGCTCTCGAACCGATGGTCAATGCCGGGGCATTTGGCGTGAAAATCGCCAAAGATACGTGGACGTTCGTTACCGCTGACGGCAGTCTCTCCGCCCACTTCGAGGACACGGTCGTCATTACGGAGCGGGGCGCGGATGTTGTAACGAAGGTATAGACTAGTGAATCACGAATAGAGAATCCGGAGTATTTTTGAGGAAATATTATTTTTTTCTTCCCCTTTTCCTCCATCGAACTTTTCCGACTCAGTTGCCGAGAAACGTCTCTGTCCTGCGAAACGCGTCACGCTCCGTTTCTAGCGGCACTTTCATCGCAAAAGTTACCGATGGAGCACCGGATGAAGAAAAAAATAATATTTCCTCAAAAATATCACCTTACTTTGTATGCCTCAAGAGAATCACAATTATCTCGGCCTAGATTGGGGCGCAACGAATATCGGGGTCGCGCTGGCGCACCAGGAGACGGGTGTCGCGCTTCCCTATGCGACTATCAAGAATGACGCGGATGTGCTCCTCTGCCTCGGCGAGATTATCGTGTCAGAAAACATCGCCACCGTGGTCATCGGCATCCCAGAATATCTTCATCAGGATGGAGGCCTCTCGGCGGCGGAGAAATTTGGGCAAAGCTTGACTGAGCGCTTCGGCGTGAAGGTAGCGTATGAGAACGAAATGTTTACCACCAAAATGGCGCAAGATAATCTCATCGAGCGCGGTATTAAGGGCGCATCAAAAAATAACGACGAGGAAGCCGCCCGCATCATCCTCCAAGAATGGCTGGGAAAAAAAAGTAGTGGAGGTCAAAACTAAGCAGTCTGAGTTCTATTCTGAAGTGCAGTATCTGGCATCTCAGTTCAACCGCCAAAAGTAATTTTTTGTCTCCATTTCACCACTCATCAGGACCTCTCGGCTGAACGAAAAAAGTCGCCCCCATAGAGCGGCAGAGCAGCTTCTTTTTTCGAGCCGAGAGACCTTCTTCACACAGTGTGAAACGAGAGCCAAAAAATTCTTTTGGCGGCTGAACTACTGCACTTCAGAATGGAATGTAAGTAGTCGCTATTGACATAAAGTCATTTTAGGTGTATAATAGATAGTCAGTAGCTTAAAAATCAGTATGGTGAGGAAATTCAAAAGAAGGGCGTGAATGTCTTCCGGAAATTTTTTGGAAACAAATCAGTCTTTCTTTGGAAATCGGTCGCGTGGTCCGATCGTGACCAGCTCTCCGTCCCGTATCTTGAGGCAAACCTGAGTGACCTAGTCATACGATCGGTATCCCTCAGTTGCGTCTTTACTAGCGGTGATGTAGCGGCATACGTTTCTACTAGCCAATCATCAGATTTGTGATAGAGGGTTTTCTACAATCATAGCAAACCTACGACTTCGAGTCTTTTTCTTTCCGCGTCTCCTTCCATATCAATGGGAGGAGGCGCTTTTTTTGTTCGTACCATTTTTGAGAGAATGTCAGGTATTGTATTTTTATGCTATACTGCAGATATAATTCTTGAATTTCTCTGCCGTATGGAACAACCGTTTCTTTCGGTGATTGTGCCGGCTTATAAGGAAGGGGAGCGCATCGGACGCAACCTCTTGGAAATAGACAAATACCTCAAGAGCAAAAATTACGCGTATGAGATCATCGTCATCGTGGACGGATCTCCGGACAATACCGCTGAAGTTGCCAGTAATTACGCCCTACAGATACCGCACCTGCGTGTCATCAATAATACCGAGAATCACGGCAAAGGGTTTGTCGTACGGCAGGGGCTTTTGGAGGCGGTCGGGAAATGGCGGCTGTTCCTCGACGCTGACGGGTCCACTTCCATCACGCATCTCGACGCTTTCTCCGATCATTTCGACGCCGGCTACGATGTGCTTATCGGATCTCGAAAAATCAAGGATTCTTTTGTGCAGGTACATCAGCCCAAGCATCGTGAGATTATGGGGGAGGGTGGCAATTGGCTGATTCGCATCGCTTTGGGATTGTGGGCGTATCCGGATACGCAGTGCGGGTTCAAGGTACTCTCGGCTACCGCTTCCCGGGAAGTGGCAAGTCGGATGGTGGTGGATCGTTTCGGATTTGATTTTGAATTGATTGCGCTCGCCCTCAAACTCGGTTTCAAAGTGAAACAGCTGCCGGTGCACTGGATGAATGAGGAAGGCTCGACCGTCAGCTTGACCGGACCGAACGGGTTCATTCAGGTCTTGATCGACTTGTTCAAGACGAAGGTGCGCCTGTTGACCGGAGCCTATCATATCCGCGAATACACGAAGAAAAAACTGAGAGCGACGACTTGATGTGTCTGTCGCGGATGACTCTGATAAAAATAATAAAAACAAAATTCAAAAAAAATGCCAACGCCAGAAAACATAATTGTCAAAAAATCTTCCGTCTCCGGATCGGAGCTTCGTCAGGATATCGTGACGGGCGACTGGGTGGTGATCGCGACAGGTCGGGCGAAGCGTCCGGATGAATTCGGCGAGTTCCAGCGGATCGCACCCGACTATGCGAATGATCCTTTTGAGAATCCAGAAGAAACTGGGCAAAGCAAAGATATCTTGATCTATCGGCGTGATGATGGTGATTGGAGTCTGAGAGTTTTTCCCAACAAGTACCCAGCGTTTTCTGGGGGGCGTGTCCCGCGTCAGATTTCCGAGGGACCATACACCGCACTGTCCGCTGCCGGATACCATGAAGTGGTGGTGACGCGTGACCCGGTGCGGTCATTGGCGCTTCTTGATGTCTGGCAGATCGCCGAAGTGTTTGACGCGTATCAGGAGCGTTATCTCGCCTTGATGAACAAGAAAAGCGTCAACTATATTCAGATTTTTCACAATCACGGCAAAGAGGCGGGAGCTTCTGTCGCGCATCCGCATTCTCAGATCTTGGCTATCCCTGTTGTTTCACCGTATATTGACCTTGAGCTCAGCGGAGCGGGACGCTATTACAAAAGTACCAAGCGCCGGGTCTATACGGTTATGGCGGAATATGAGAGCGAGAACAAGAAGCGTGTCGTGTTTGAAAACGAGCACTTCATCGCTTTCTGTCCGTTCGCATCGCGGGCGGCTTTCGAAGTGTGGATCGTCGGCAAACGTGCCAATCCGTATTTCGAGCGCATCACTGAGGAGGAAAAATTCGCCGTCGCTGAAGCGATGCAGAAAGTGCTCCTCAGTATCTATCAGGCTTTGAATGATCCGCCCTACAATTTTTATATCCACACGGCGCCCTGCGATGGGCAGGATTACCCGGGCTACCAGTGGCATATCGAGATGTTGCCACATACCGCGGTGTGGGCGGGATTTGAGCTTTCTACCGGCATAGAGATTTCCACGATTCAGCCGGAAGTGGCGGCGGAGTATCTCCGTTCGCGAGGCGAAGAATAAGTTTTGAAAAAAAATGAGTGTATGCAGAAGTCTTTCTCTGTCGTCGGAAATCTGAAAATGAATCTTTTGTCGCGCGAAGAAGTCGATCAGTATTTGACGGTGCTTGCTCGCGAGGCGGAGGGCAAGCGCTATACATACGTGAAGGGAGTACTCTGCCCGTCTTTCCCGCATCTGTCGGCGTTCGATCGTTTGCCGGAGAGTATCCGGAAAGGCGCGCAGAATTTGTTTCCGGAAAAGAGCGGGGCGTATACGGGAGAGGTTTCTCCGGTGATGCTCAAGAATGAAGGGGTGGAATATGTCATCCTCGGCCATAGCGAACGCCGGCAGTACGCGGGTGAAACTGACGCGATTATTCATACGAAAGTGTTGTCGGCGCTCCGGTACCACTTGATTCCGATCGTTTGTATCGGAGAAACGGATGAAGAGCGGCGTGCCGAAGAAACTGAGCGCGTGCTTGAGCTTCAAGTACGGACGATTTTTTCAGGGCTTTCGAAATTGCAGGCGGAAAAAGTCATCATCGCCTACGAGCCGCGCTGGGCTATCGGCACGGACAGGCTGCCGACGACCGAGGAACTTCTTTCCGTACGGGTGTTTTTGAAAAAAGTATTGACGGCAGCGTTTGATGCTCAGACGGCTCAGCGCGTGGCGGTCCTGGATGGG
>JAHFOM010000007.1:0-20242 GCA_023261685.1 Candidatus Moraniibacteriota bacterium
GACATACGATCATGGAACCAGCAGCAGCGTTGACGCCGGTGGCGATACGCGAAGGATGGGTGCATACGCTCTCAGGAGTGAGTGTGACAGATGTCAAATTGACGGTATTGCAGAATGACAAGAAACAGGTGAGCAAGAAAGCTTGTCCGCCGAGGCGGGGCAAAATACTGTTTACGCATTTCGGTATCAGCGGACCGCTCGTCCTCAATATGAGTCAGGACATTGGCGAGCTTTTACAATACGGCGAGGTAGAGATTGCGCTTGATTTCTATCCGTCGCTCGATGCCGGAGCCGTCGATAGAAAAGTACAGGCAGTTTTTGAACAAAATAAAAACAGGCATATCAAGAATTGCATGGGTGAATTGGTGACGCCCGCTTTGGTTTCAGTCTTGGTTCAGCTCTCCGGGATTGACCAGGAAAAGCCGATCCACAGCGTGACACGCGAAGAACGTCTGAGGCTTGTCAGGCTTGTGAAAGATCTGCGGATGACGGTGCAGGGTCTCCTTGGCGTGGAGAAGGCGGTCGTGACGAGCGGGGGAGTAGCGCTTCCGGAGATCGATTGGAAGACGATGCAGTCACGCCTGTACCCCAATCTCCATATCGTCGGCGATGTTTTGAATATCGATCGGCCGTCCGGCGGCTACAGCCTGCAGCTCTGCTGGACTACCGGGTATGTCGCTGGGACAAGCGCGGGCTCGGCGGCGGGAGTGAAACAATAACGGGCAGTGAATATTAGCTTTTTCTCATCAGCCGGGCAAGGAGCGCTTGAAGCGTATCGATTGTTTCTGCGCCGGTTGCTTGGAGAGATTGTCTGTCATTCAATCCGTATGTGACTGCTATGATATCCAGTCCGATTTTTTGGCATGCTTCCACATCGCGTATCTCATCGCCGATGTAGAGCGTTTCTGACAGTGTGAGGTGCTCGCGCGCGAGTGTTTGCTCGAGAGTGGCTGCTTTATTGAAAAGCTTGCTGTGGTAGATAAAGTCTATAGGAAGATTATGGAGCGTGACAATGGAGCGGATGGTGTCTTTCCTGCTGGACGAGACAATACCGATCCGCAAGCCATTGGTATGAAGCGTCTTCAATAATTCAGGAATACCCGGGAAGAGGGAAATTTTAGGAATGAGCGTGTGGTATTCCTCCCGCCCGCGTTTGAGAATCTGGGGGAGCCACAACATTCTCCAGCCAAGCTGCTGCCATACCAGCTTTCTGAGAGGGAATTTTTTGAGGAGAGGGATATCTGTTTGGCGGAGAGGCGCGTAGCCAAATTCTGAGGCGAGGCTGTTGAATATGTTGAAAAAGAGCGGTTCAATATCCACCAGCGTTCCATCCAAATCAAAAATAATGGTTTTTTTCATAGAAAATTCCTAGTCCCAGCGTTTACCAAGCGTGTAACCGAGAGAGATACCCGCAAAGCTGCCGAGAGCGCTCCAGACTATGGAGGCAGGAGAAAAAGCACTATCGCCCCACAAAAGAGGCAGGTAGCTTCCCAAGATACTTCCAAGGAAGAGAAACAAAAAAATGAGCTTTTTGGTCATAATGAGTTCAGCTTAAAATCCTGCATTGAGCCCTCTTGCATATCAATGAATGTGATTCCGAGCGGTTCGAGAAGCAGTTTTGGAATTTTCCTTGTGGGTGCGAGCTCTAGTCCTTGGCGGAGCATCCCGTCATGGACGGGGAAGACGACTTTTGGTTTGATAAGCTTGGCGTATTCGATGGCTTCGGAGAGTTTCATCCATGGACCGGCGACGGGGAGTGCGAGGATGGCGATGTCTTTCTCTGGATTATGGAAAGAATCTCCCGGATAGAAGAGGGTTTTGTTGATGTAGAATCCAGTATTCTGGACGGTGGGCAGGTCGTGATGAATGCAGGCGTGCTCGCTCCCGCAGCTTTCGATGCCGATGCCTTTGACGATGATTTCCTCGCCGTCGGCAATCAAGCGATAGGCAATGCCGGCTTCGTCCAGAATTTTTCCAACGCTCTTGTGTGAAATAATCCGCACTTCAGGGTTTTTGACGAGGATGGCTCGAAGTGAATCGATATGCAGATGATCTTGATGTTCGTGGGTGATCAAGATGACATCGATATGTTCCACATCCGGCGTAGCATTGTAATTCCCCGGGTCGGTCAAGATACGGAGACCGCCCTCTTCAATCAACAGGCAGCAATGCCCAAATTTGGTGATATTCATACGTTTTTTTTCATCTGCTCTTTCTTTTTCTGAGTGCGGGCGATGGTGACTCCCGGGACTCCCGTCGGAAAGATAGAGGGTTTGCGGATGGTGATGGTGACACTTTCTATACGCGCGTCCTTTGTGAGTATCTTGCGGGCTATCGTATCGGCAAGTTTTTCTATCAGATAGACGGACGACTGGCTTTCAATAGTATCGCGGGCGATGTCGCGCAGTCTGGCGTAGTCGAGGGTATCGACGAGCTTGTCCGATTTCGCTCCCAGCTGAGTGTCAAAATCCACCGAGATGTCTACGAGAAACTTCTGCTCATAGGAGCGTTCATGATCCAGTGCGCCGTGCCGTCCGCTGATATGCAGATTTTCAATAAATATCTTGTCCATAGAGGGTTTTTCGTTTGAGGATAAGGACACGCTGTTACAGAAGGACAGCCTCACAGTGTCTATACCTATCATAACACAGAGTGTGCTTGAAGGGATTTTCTCATTCTTTTTATAAAATGAGGGGAAAAATAGGTATGTATACCGTGATTGACAGGGAAGCGGTTCCGAGTTACTTTTGAAATGTTCCTTACCATTTTGCGAGAAGGATGTGGCTGATGAGCAAGTTTGAGAACGTTCTGGTTGTGGCGAATGACATAGTGGTGACGTGTTCCGTGTGTGGCAAGGTCATCGCGCGGGAAAATTTCTCTCTTTGCGTTATTGAAGCGGGGCGCCATTATTTGGTGGGAAATGATGACTCACCAAAAGCCTGTTGTGGTGTGATGAGGGGAATCCCCTATATTTTTCGTTCCAAGGAAGAGGCGGAAGAGATGATGGCAACACTCATCGCTGAAATCAAAGAATACGGCGATACTTCCCATCTTTCGCTTTTTCCGCTGGCAAGGGTCGTTTCTCCGACATTGCATTAGTCCCGCCTCAACACCGCACACCCCGGGTTCAAATAGGGTGTTTTTTCTTTGGAGCTTCTATTTTGGGGCGTTTTGAACACTGTCTAGTGTATCAAAAAATAAAACGAGCCCCACATTTCTTAATGTGGGGCTTGAAGGACCAAGGATTAGATTAAGTTTGATAATCGAAGACTACGACCTGGGGCGTATGAAGGCAAAGAGGGTGTCATGGGAATAGAGGGAGGTAAGATGTCCGTAAATCCCATGGCCATTTTTTACCCAAAAGACCACTTTATGGCCGTGCCTGTCGATGACGTCTCCCGTCGCGATGTAGAAGTTTTTGTTGCTTGGCTGGTCTTTGTATGCGAGGCATAGAACGAGGCAAACTTCGACAGGGCAGAGTTCCAAACCAATTTCCACCCCACGGTCGCAGATGTCCTTATATAGCGAATACTCGCGCAAGCCAAGTTCAGCGACGGAAAGCATTACGATGTCCACTTCCATCTCTATGCGAGAAATTTCAGTCCGCGGGAGAACGGAGGACTGACCATAGCCATCAATTTCCATACCCGCTTTCTTAATGGCGCGGCAGTATCGGCGAGCACTCCTGAACATCCTTAGTTTGATAGTTTTCCAGACCACAACTTGAGGAGGTGTTGCCGTACCCATCGACAACTCGCCGCCAAGTTTTTTTACAATGGTGTTGAGTTGACCAGTAGTGATGCTGATTTCGCTCATAACTCTTCTCCTTGGTCTATTCACCTATTTCATCATCTTCCTCTCATCCGAGGAGAAACCATGGCCCATGTGGTCATAGCGAGGAATGACCTAGTTTTAAGTCGCTTTTCGCTATGACCAATCATAAATTTTATTAAAGAACTACGCCCATTATCATATACCTAGATGCTATATTTGTCGATAGTCCGTAATGTTTCAATGCCTTTGCATCACCTGTGTACTGAGGTATTTAATGCGCAAGTAAATCCACAAACGTAAGCTTGTGGGAGATTCATTTGAATTCCAGCAAGACTTCCCTGAAATTTTTGATTCTTCCTTTTTCACCTATGAGGATGCCTTCTTTCTTGTAGAGTTTCAAGCGTTCATTCCGGTGTTTGTTATCAAGCCAGACGCGTCCATCAGCGTACACGATCCGGTGGAAGGGGATTGTTTTCTTGCCATTTTTGTAGGCTTTGCCGAGAATGCCGGTAATGCTCTGGGATGTCATACTTCCGCCGCCAGCCGTGCGTGCGATCCGCCCATACGTCGTCACCCGCCCCTTGGGAATTGACAGGGCTATTTATACTACTCGCTCGCTAAAAGTTTGCATATAATTATTGAGGCTCTGTGGTGAGATGAGAGCTTATTTAGCTGGCCATGGAAGATGGTATTTTGTACTAGGCCGTGACTTTTGGTTGTCAAACACATAAAAATTCTCTACCTGAATCTGATAAAACTTGTGTCCTTCCGTAGTATGAGATTCTTCAAGAATGTCCGGACCAGTGCTAAAGCGCTGGCAGTAGAGTTGATAAGCGGGGTGATTTTCGTCTACATTACTGAGTAATTCCGCAGTCCCTTCAAAGTATACACCTCTCACTTCTTCTTCTGCTGTATGCTGACGGACAATGTTTCCTGCCACATTGGTATTGGAGGCGATCTCTTGGCTATGTCGCGTGTTTGTCCTTGAGCGGAAGTAAAAATTGAGATCTTTATCAAAAACAAAATGTACCTCACATACCCAAGGCTTACTGTCTTTGCTGGTCGCGAGAGACAGGTGAACCACTTCATTGAGATATTCTCTGATAACTTTTTCAATATTCATAAATTTGCTGAGGCTCTGGGACGATGTTGGAACTTATTTATTGAAGAAATTTCCTTAAAGTTTGATAGAGTTTTTCATAGCCATGGGCATTTGGGTGGAGTCCATCTGTGAGATCGTTTTCTGTGTCCAGAATATCAAACGTATCAATAAAAGAAAGGTTTTCGGAGCGAGCTATGTCTTTGAGAAAGGCATTGTATGATTGGATAGTTTCATTGTTGAATCGTGATTGGGTGTCGTAATCACGAACATATTGTTCGTCTACGCGTGTCGCTCCTATTATGTAGATCTTATCCGTATAATTTCTCGCGATGGCAATGAGTCTTTGGATATTCTGCTTATACTGTTCAAGGGGCACTTTGCTTGTGGTTTCATGAGCTGGAACTTTCGAGTCATTGATGCCAATAGCGAAAATCACTCTATCAGGTTGAATTGAATTTGCTTCTATAACAAAACGTTTTAAGAGGTCATCTGTAGTATCGCCACAAACACCAAAGTTATAAACGCTCGTGTTATTATTTAGGAGTGATTTCCGTAATCTCCCTACCCATCCTAGTCCCTCATTATCACACTCGCCATAAGTGATGCTGTCTCCCCAAATACCAATTTCCATAGTGTAAAACTTTTATTTGCTTGTGAGGGAGCCCTTATTCCATTCAAAGCTCGGGGACAGGGACTCGAACCCCGATACGCACCTTCAAAGGGTGCTGTCCTACCATTAGACGATCCCCGAGCTTTGCAAAGAATTTTGTAACTTCTAGGATTCCTTCACCAGCTTGCCTCCTAACAGTTCCATCGCTTGGGTGACGAGGGGGCTGAGTACGGCTTCATCGGCTGTGTCGGCTTTTTTCACTTCTTGAGCGGAAGGAGCAGTCTCTTCGAGCACGATAGAGAGCTTTATTTTCGATCCTAAAATACTATCAAAGGCGTTTGCCAGTGTCAATTGATTGGCGCGTTCATCGAGGCGTTCTTTGTGGAAAGGATATTTGACCGCGATGGTGATGACGGCGCCGGAGGTAGCAACGGGGCGGGCGGTAGAGAGAGCCAGCGAGAGGGAAGCATTGAGCTCTTTAGCAGTATTCAGGATAGCCGCCCATTTTTCTCGTACGATACTGATATCAATATTTGAAGCTTTATCGGGAGTATCAGACGACGTGGGAGCGATTTCAGCGACGGTTGCTTGTCCTTCTTTCGCCGGCTTCTCTTGCGTAGTTGTTGCTGTTTTGATTTTTATTTTTTTTGGCGTTGGTGTTTGTTGTGAGTCGCTGTCTGACGGCTGTTGACCGTCAGGTGTTTCTGCGTGGTTGCCTTCCTGTCCAGTAGGTGTTTTTGTTGTCGTCTGTTTGCTGCTATCTGTTATCGGTTGATTGTTATCTGATAAGATTTTCACGATGGCAATTTCCAGTGGGAGCTCGGGAATGACGGAGCTCTTGCTGCCGACTTGGGCGACTTGGAAGTATTCGAGCATCTGCACGATATCAGCCGGAGAAAAAATTGTGGCAAATTCGCTGAGGGTTGTTTTTTGTTCATTGGTCAGATTTTCTAGCATCTGCGGACCATTGGTCGGATCAGCGGAAACGAGCAGAAGGTCGCGGAGGGAGTGGAGGAGCACGCCGCAGAAAATAGCCAGATCAACGCCGTCGTCTGAAAGTTTGCGGACGAAGGCGAGACTCGGATAGAGCTCCTTATTCCCTATCAGGCGCAAGAAGAGGAAGACGTTTTCTTTTTTGGTGGTGCCGAGTATTTCGATTACCTTGTCTTCGGTGATGGGAGAAACACCGAGTGCGGCGATCTGTGTCAAGAGCGACTCGGCATCGCGCATTCCGCCTTCCGCCGTGAGGGCGATTATTTGGAGCGCTCCTTTTTCTATTTTCAATTTTTCCGCTTTGGCGATTTTTTCGAGTTTTTCGACGATGAGTTTGATGGGGAAGCGGGACAGGTCGAAGCGTTGACAGCGCGAGATGATGGTGTCGGGCACTTTGTGAAGCGCGGTGGTAGCGAGGATGAAAACGACATGCGCCGGCGGTTCCTCGAGCGTTTTCAAGAGCGCATTGAACGCGCCGATGGAGAGCATATGCACCTCGTCGATGATATAGACTTTGTGCGAGCCTAAGCTCGGAGGGAGCTTGATGGTTTCGCGCAGTTCGCGGATGTTGTCGACGCCCGTGTGGGAAGCAGCATCGATTTCGATGATATCGAGTGAACGTCCCTCGTCCATCAGGAGGCAATGCTGGCAACGGTTGCAGGGTTCTGCATCATTTTTTTTCCGGTCGGAACAGTTGATGGCTTTAGCAAAAAGACGTGCCAAAGTCGTCTTACCGGTGCCGCGCGGACCTGTGAGGAGATAGGCCTGACCGACACGACCGAATTTGAGGGCATTGGTGAGGGTTTGGACTATGTGCTTCTGTCCGACGACATCAGCAAAGGTCTGCGGGCGATACTTGCGGTAGAGGGTGGTGGACATTGCTTTAGCTTCTTAGCTGGTTAGCTTGTAATTTTTTAGGGGGGAGATTTTGACTTCTTACAATAATCCAATTATATACTCCATTATACACTTTTTGATGGCTTTAGAAAAGAAAAAAGCTCTTTTAGGAGCTCTTCTCTTAAATCTTTAGAATATCCCTACAAGCTAATAAGCTACGAGCTAAAAAGCTGTTCATCATTTTTTGAAGACGAAGAATTTGTAGCCGATGAAGTTCCACGTGAGAACGAGGATGGAAGCGGTGAGACCGCCGATACTCGCCCACGTCTTTTCAGCCATTCCAGCCGGGGCGCCGATGACATTGACCACGAAAGCGGTGATGCCGACATTAAGCAGGAGTCCGCTCAAGCTGATGAGGAGAAATTGAGTGAATTCCTCTCCAACATTACCAGTTTCTTTCTTCTCGAATGACCAGAATTTATTCCAGACATAGCTGTTGACGATGGCGGCGAGGACAGAGAAGGATTTGAAAACCGCGATAAGGTAGCCGGATGAGACATCGCTCATAAAGATGAAGAGGTTGTAAATCCCGAGATCGATGACGGTATTGGCGACGCCAATCAGTCCGAATTTGGAAAGCTGGAAGAAGAAAGGGCGGATTTTAGAGAGGAGATAGCCGACACTGATACCGACTACTGAGAGGAACGCAAGTAATGGAACAAAAGCTGTGATTGGAAGAGGAGACTTAACATTAAGAGCCCAAAAAATATAGGGCATTAGAATACCAATCAAAGCGCCGTTTATGGCGGCAAAAAACAGATCTCGGGCAGTCAGTTTCATAATAGGTCAGAGAGAGGGTTTATTGCTGATTTCTTTTTCGATTTCTTCCATATCACGCACCCACGCGTCGAGCATATGGGTATCGCCTGCTCTCGTGCTGTCAGTGTCAGACTTGATGAAAGAAGTGTCGGGGGTTTTGTCTTTTAAATCTCGTTTCCAGCTGTTGATACTCTCGTTTTCTTCGGTGGCTTTGGAGAGAGTAGTTTGCCAGTCTTGGTGCGCGCCTTTTTGGATGACGTTCTCGATGGCCGCCCAGGTAGCGTCGAGACCGCGCGGAGTGACGATAGCTACCTCGTCGCCGGGAGCCGCTTTGAAATAGGTGATGGATGCCAAAAGCACGCGGTAAGGCTTGCCATCCGTCAGGACATAATAGTTGCCGTTTTCGTCTTGTGCGACGACGGCAATGGCGTGCCGGCGATCAATGGGACCGATCTGCTTGTAGAGAAAAGCGCCATCTGTAGTTATGGTGAGCTTGAGCATATCGCCTTCGACAAGCTTGGATTTGGAAGCGTAGTTGGCAGGAACCGGATATTGTTTGCCATCGGTACCGAGCATAATCTGACCATCGAACGTACCTTCGATAATCGTACCGTTGTCGGTATCGACTTCCATCTTGCGCGGCCGGCCGGATTTCTTCTTGCCTTCGATCTGGAGCAGCATCGCCTTGGCGCCTTGGATGGTTTTTTCCGCACTGAGCACCATCTCGCGGAGCGCCTGAATCTTCATCGCCTGTTCTTCCGCATTGTGCTGATCCGCATCGCCTGCAATAATATTCTGTGGCATAATTTTTTTTGTTTTGTGTCTGAGTTCTCTTTTTGGAGATATGCTACCCCAAAACCAAAACTCATATTTTTTTCTACTTTCAGTATAGAGGAATTTTTCTTGACAAGCAAGTCCGGGCAGCTATTCAAGTAAGAACGATTGTTTCTGTTATGGCGCAAGAGGCAGTCCGGGCAACTCTTGATGACTTTTAGATACGTGCAATAGTCCAACCATCAAAAGTAATTTTTTATCTCCATTTCACCACTCATCAGGACCTCTCGGTTACCGGAAACATCAGCCCCCAATCAACGGCGGAAAAGCTCATTTTTCCGAACCGAGAGGCCTTCTTCACACAGTGTGAAACGAGAGCCAAAAAATTCTTTTGGTGGCTGAACTGAGGTGAATACTAGCGGGCTTCAGAATTGAATTTTATGAAGATACTTGACAAAAAGTAAGAACGTGCGGTAATATGAATCGATGTAAAGAGGGGGTTTCTGAAGCATATTTAAGTAAGAGAAAAATTATGTCAGAAAATAAGCGTGCCTCGTCTCAGGTGTCTCTACAAGGAAGCGAAGAAGCCTTGTTTTTTTCGCCGGCTCTGGAACAGTTTCTCGAGCGTTTACCGCTGCGTTCACGAGATATCATCGCGGCTCGTTTTGGTATGCGTGGATCCGGACCGAAGACGCTGGAAGAAATCGGTCAGTCGTATAAGATTACGCGTGAACGCGTGCGTCAGGTTATCGGCAGTGCTCTCGCGGTTCTTTCCGATGAGAGTGGGCATGCCGCGCTTTCGGAAATTTCCCGGCGTATCCAATCGACGCTTGAAGAAAAAAGTGGTATTATGAAAGCGGAAGAGTTCTTCAAAAAATTGGCACCAGCCGGAGGCGAAGAAGAAGGAGCTCTCTTGGCTTTTATTGAATGTTTTTCTGTTATCAGGGAAGAGAAGGCAACGAAAGAGCGTGAGAAGGCGTACGTCCTGAAAGGATTCTCCCTTGATCAGTGGGAGAAGATTACCGAAAAAGCCAAAGCGATTCTTGCGGAGGCCAATCAGGTGATGGACAAAGAAACTCTTCTTGCTCGTTTTTTGGTCAAAGAGGTCAAAGAGAATGGGGTGAGCGAGCAGAAACTTTTTGATTTTCTTGCCGTTTCTCGGGATGTCCGACAGAATGTTTTCGGTCAGTGGGGACTTTCCAGCTGGAGCGATATCAAACCCCGCGGTACCCGGGAAAAGGCGCACCTCGTTCTCAAGATGGCAGGCGCACCGCTTCATTTCCGAGAAATCGCCGCACGTATCGACAGCTACGGTCTTCAGCGGGTCAAAGCACGTCAGAGTCATCCGCAGACTGTTCACAACGAGCTTATCAAGGATAAGCGTTTTGTACTGGTTGGTCGTGGTGTGTACGCGCTTTCCGAATGGGGGTACAAGAAGGGTACGGTCAAGGAAGTGCTGCAAGAAATTCTCCTGAAATCCGAGAAGCCGCTTTCGCGCGAGGAGGTGCTTGCTCTTGTGCTCAAAGTTCGTCAGGTCAAAAAATCTACCGTTATCATCAATTTGAATACTTTTTTCCATCGCGTCGGTAAGAATGCCTATACCGTCAAGAAATAATTTTCAGTGCGTTTGGACGAGTTTCTCTCTCGGCTCTAAACGGGGTCAACGAACCTCACACAGCCATGTCTATTATCCTATCAAGTTTTGTTGATATTTTCTCAAAAATGGGAGATGTTTTTTCCGCTGTTTTTTTGGTCTGGTTCATTATTTTTCCTCCGCTTCTCTTCTTTCTTTTCAAGGTGCTTTGGTCACTGCATGTTGAAGATCAGTATGCCTCTGGTTTAAAGTGGGTACTGCTTGAGATTATTCCTCCTCGGGATATAGAAAAAAGCCCCCAGTTGATGGAATCCATTTTTGCCGGATTCGCCGGCGTGATGAAAACGCCGACCGTACCTGAAGTGTGGATCAAGGGCGAGTTTCCGACTTCTTTTTCATTGGAAATCGCCAGTCTTGAAGGGCGGACCCATATGTATGTGCGGACGCAGGTAGGTTTCCGCAATCTTGTCGAAGCGCATTTTTATGCTCAGTATCCGGACATTGAGATTGTGGAGGTGCCGGATTATGTCAATCTCGTTCCCAAAACCGTTCCTAATAAGGATTGGAATCTCTGGGGAGCTGATTTCGGATTTGTCAAAGATGATTTGTATCCCATCAAGACCTATAAGTATTTTGAAGAATCGGTGACGGGGAAAATGATTGATCCCATAGCGGGATTGTTCGAAGTGATGGGAAAAATCGGACCAGGTCAGCACCTCTGGTTTCAGATTATCGCTTCACCGTATACTGAGAAATGGCAGAAGACAGGACAAGTGACGGTGGACGAATTCTTAGGAAAAGTCAAGGAAGAAAAACAAGGTATTTTTATGCGTTTGCTGAGCGACCTCAAGGACGTTTTTCTGAATATCGGCAAAGGAATAATGGGTCAGGAAGTGACATTTGCATCCGGTGAAACGGCAGAAAAGAAAGATGAGTCGCCGGTGGAATTCCGTCTGACGCCGGGAGAAAAAGATGTTCTGAAAGCATTGCAGGCGAACCTCGGTAAGCAGATGTTCAACTCCCGGGTGCGGTTCGTTTATGTCGCGCGCCGCGAAGTGTACCATAAGCCGACCGGTGTCTCCGCCTTTATCGGGGCGATCAAGCAATTCAATGATTTTAATTTGAATAGTCTCAAGCCGACGGATGTATCAAAGACATACGCGCATTATATTTTTGTCGATAGTCGACTCCGGTACCGTCAGCGTCGTCACTTCAATCGGTATATCAGGCGCAATGGCGATCCCGGTCATACGAAGATCAAGTTGAGTTCCGAGGAGTTGGCGACACTGTTCCATATACCGGATATGGCAGCAACGGCACCGTCCTTGACGCGTGTCGTCGCCAAGCGGAGTGGCGCGCCTTCTAATCTGCCAATTCAAGAATCTGAATAAGAGACTATGACACAACATCAAAGCGACATCACATTTTTCGCCAAAACGAATTTCCGTAATCAGGAGAAAGTGTTCGGCATCAAGACTGATGACCGGCGCCGGCATATGTATGTGATCGGCAAGACTGGTATGGGTAAGACCAACCTTTTGGAAAATCTGGCTATTCAGGATATTCAGAAGGGGCACGGCATCGCCTTCATTGATCCGCACGGTGATACGGCGGAAAAACTCATCAAGGCGATCCCGCCTCATCGCATCAATGACGTCATCTATCTAAATCCTGCCGATCAGGATTTTCCCATCGCGTTCAACGTGATGGAGAAAGTCGCTCCGGAGTTCCGCCACCTTGTGGCTTCGGGATTAGTTGGGGTGTTCAAGAAAATCTATGCTGAATCATGGGGACCGCGTCTCGAATATATTTTGCGGAATGCCATCTTGGCGTTGTTGGAATTTCCGGGGAGTACGCTCCTCGGAGTGACGCGTATCTTGGTGGACAAGTCGTACCGCGCGCGAGTGGTGGAGAAGATCACTGATCCAGTGGTACGCAGCTTCTGGGTGGATGAGTTCTCCCAGTGGAACGACCGCGTCTTGCAAGAAGTCATCTCGCCGATCCAAAACAAAGTCGGACAGTTTCTTTCAAATTCTCTTACCCGCAATATCGTCGGTCAGACGACCTCATCTTTCGACATACGGGAGGCGATGGATTCCCAGAAGATTCTCATCATCAACCTTTCCAAGGGGCGAATCGGAGAAGACAATGGAGCGTTGCTCGGTGCGATGATTATCACCAAAATTCAGCTCGCTGCGATGGGACGCGTGGATATTCCCGAGGATGATCGCAAGGACTTTTATCTCTACGTCGATGAGTTCCAGAATTTCGCGACGGAATCATTCGCCAATATTCTTTCCGAAGCGCGTAAATACCACTTGAATCTGATTTTGGCAAATCAGTACGTGACGCAGATTGATGAGAAGGTGCGCGACGCGATTTTCGGCAACGCGGGGAGCATCATCTCATTCCGTGTGGGCGCGATGGACGCGGAATTTTTGGAAAAGGAATTTGAGCCGGTGTTTATGATGAACGACATCATCAATCTGCCGAAATTCCAGATCTATCTCAAGCTGATGATAGATGGTATCGCGGGGGATGCCTTTTCAGCCACGACGCTACCACCGATCAAGCTCGAAGACATCGGCAGTGAAGAAAAAGTCATCAAGAGTTCCCGAGAGCGCTATTCATCGAGCAGAGCCGAAGTAGAAGACAAGATTCGTCGTTGGAGCGGTATGCTGACTCCGGAAGAACGTCAGGCGCTGGTACAGCAGGATCAGTCAAATACTCGTCCCTCTGCAGTCCCTTCAGCGCCAGCGCGCCAGCCAGTTCCGCGACGTGAATCACCGCCGGCAGTTTCGGCGTCTAAAAAAGTTTTCAGTCATCAGGCACCGCCGACACCGGCGCCAATGCCGACACCGGCGCCTGCTCCGGCAGTTATTCCGAGTCATCCGACTGAAACAGCACCTGTTTTCGAACCGCCATTGGCTCCGAAACGAGCTCCATTCGTTGTGCTTGAGGCCGTAGAAAAAGAAGCAGGAACAGAAAGTGAGGTGCCAAGAGAACATCTGCCCGTACCCGATCGAGAGAGTGCGAGAAACGACAGTCGGACAGAGACAACGTTGCCACCGAAAGTACTGTATCCAGCTCATTGCGCGACATGCGGGGTTGATATCATGGTGCCGTTCGTACCGGACGGCAAGCGCCCGACATTTTGCAAGGACTGTCTGCGCGATTACCAGCGCTCAGTCGCTAAGGCAAAGAATGAAATAGAGGAGCAGAGCGCCAGCCGTGCTGCGGACCCGATCAAGACGGAGGTACCACAGAGCACCGTTTTATCAGTGCCTTCCGCTTCACAAAAAACCTATGCTTCAAGCGAGGCGCCGATGTCTCTGGCACAAATGCAGCATATCGGTCCAAAGAAGTTCAAGCCCCTCCGCAGACGGCCGTCGGTCAATCTTGATGAAGTGCGCGCCTTGCTTGGTGGTGCAAACAAGAGAGAGCAATAATCTTTTCTGTTGGGGATAATTTTTACCTTCTTGTTTTGGCGAGCTGTTTTTGGTAGTATGAGAGTATGTAACAATACGACACTATGAGTTTCAAAAAAATGCATAAGCGGGTGTACCGATTGTGGGTGATAGTATCTGTTTTTGTGATGATATCGATGGTGGCGTTTTTGTTGGCCCCGTTCTTCCTTTCCTGACCCAACGGAAAACAGGATATTTTTGAGTCTGCATACGTTACTATGACAAAACGGAAACTTTGGATACAGGGAGCCATCGTGACAGCGGTTATTCTTATCGGTTGGGCCGTGTTTGTCTCATCGAAGCAGATCGAGAGAAATCACCGGATTCAAGCAGAGGTTTCCGCGCTTGTTACCGAAGCCGCCAAGATTCGCCGTGAAAATGAAACGCTTGCAGAGAAGATCAATTATTATGCCTCATCCGATTTTCGTGAACAGGAAGCCAAGAGAAAACTCGGACTGAAGAAAGCCGAAGAAACCGTCGTCGTCATCAAGCCGGCTCCAGAACAAGGGAAAGAGGAGAGTAGTCAGACCGATGGGATGAAAGAAACTGCTCAAAGCGACAGGCGGGACGACGAGGCGAATTACAAAAAATGGTGGCGGTTATTTTTCTGAGATTTTTTCATTTAACAATGCAATAGTATGATGTTCACTTCGGATACCGTAGAACGTTTTTTGAAAAAAGTCCGTGTCAGCACGCTGGTGTATGCTTTTTTGGTTGTCGTGGTACTCCTCTTTATGGCAAGTCTCGTAGCCGTGTATATTTTCCCCGCGTCAGGCAGAATGACCGACGGATTGAAGAGAACGCTTCCTTACCCGGCGATCATTATCGGTTATCAGAGCGGGATTACCTATGCGACGCTCGGGGAGAATATGCAAGCCGTCAGGCGTTTCTATGAAGCGCAGGATTTTTCTCAAGTCGGTTTACGAGTGGATTTTTCCACCGATGAGGGGAAAAAACGTTTGAAAGTGCGCGAAAAAGAAGTACTCAATAAAATGATAGAGGATAGTGCCATCAAGATGTTGTCTGGTGATCGCGGCATCCGGGTAAGTGCCGAAGAAGTCAATCAGGCGGTTTCTCGGAAATTGGAGGAGAATGGCAGCAAGAGCGAGGTCATCAAGGATCTCGATCGTTTGTATGGCTGGACGCTTTCTGATTTTCAGGAAAAAGTAGTGTTGCCAAGTCTGTATCAGGAAAAATTGCAGGCGAGTTTCATCAAAGAGGTGGATACGACCGCTACCGGAAAAAAACAAATACGTCTGGCGCAAGAGGCGTTGCGGGGCGGGGACTCTTTTGCCGAGGTGGCCAAACGCTACTCTGAAGGCAATACCGCTGAGAGCGGAGGAAGCTTAGGCTGGTTCGCTCCGGAGGATGTGGCGCCGGAATTGCGCCAGCCGGTTGTCAGTCAAAAAATCGGTGTTCCGGGAGACGTTATCGAAAGCGGTCTCGGATTTCATATTATCCTCGTGGAAGAGGTCAAGCAGGAAGATCAGCGACAATTGTATCGTCTGAGTCAGATCTTCACCCGGCGGGTGACATTCGCTGATTGGTTGTCGGAAAAAATGCGCGCATTGCCAGTCGTCGTATTGTCTCCGGAATACCAATGGAATGCCGAAGAGGCACGCGTGGAATTTAAGAAACAAGAGCTGCGGGATTTTGAGCGAGCATTGTTTGAGAAGGCAGATGGCGATACGACGCTCTTTTTCTAATCCGATTTTTTACTAACAGCTTCCCCGAATCGCTACGCGAATCATGACGGGTGGGTTCCGGGGTACATAGTATTTATATCTTTATGGACAATAATATTCATACGGCGAATCGAGAGATTTCTGCGGAACAACATCAAACAATACAGCCTACTGGGAATTCTCGCGCGACCAGTCGGTATCAATGGGTACCCTTTTTCCTGTTGGTGCTTTTTGTCGGTTTTATCGGAGGAATAGTTTCTCCACTGGCGGTTGATTTATATCAACGGCGGATAGCAGGGATCGAAAGTCAGGGGAAATCATCATCGGATATCACTGCTCGCGTGTTGGAAAATGCGGGGGAAGACGTGTCAACTGTTGATTTGGTAGAACGGAATACCCGCGGCGTCGTCAGTATCGTCATCACCCGGGATGTTCCTCAGGTGCGTACTTTCTACAATAATCCGTTCGGCAATATGTCGCCATTTTTCTTTGATCCGTTCGGCACGCCAAAAAAGAGTCCTCAAGGGGAAAGTGATGGAAAAACAGAGCGTCAGCAGGTCGGGAGCGGTTCAGGCTTTTTTGTTTCTGCTGATGGCTTGATCGTCACTAATAAACACGTCGTTTCTGATCTGCAAGCGGAGTATACGGTCATCGTCAGCGGAGGAGAGGAATACTCGGCAAAAGTCTTGGCACGTGATCCGAGCAACGACATCGCCGTTTTGAAAGTGGAAGGCGCAGATTTCCCGGCTTTGGAGCTTGGGGACTCCGACCAGATCAAGGTTGGTCAGACGGTCATTGCCATCGGCAATCCTCTGGGTGAATTCGCCGGTTCGGTGACGCGCGGAATCATCTCGGGCTTAAAGCGCAACGTCTCTGCAGGTTCAGGATTCGGCGGTGAAGAACGGCTGACCGATATCATCCAGACGGACGCCGCCATCAACCCGGGTAATTCTGGCGGACCGCTCTTTGGTCTAGACGGCCGAGTTATCGGGGTCTCTGTGGCTATGGCCCAGGGGGCGGAAAATATCGGATTCGCCTTACCAATCAATCAGGTCAAGCGCATCACCGAGCAGGTGGAGAAGACGGGAAAAATTTCCATTCCGTACATCGGCGTACGGTATGTACTGCTCGATAAGACGATACAAAAAGAAAATAATCTGCCCTATGCATACGGGGCGCTCGTCTTGCGCGGACAGAAAATGACGGACTTCGCGGTCATTCCCGGGTCACCGGCGGACAAAGCCGGTATCGTGGAGAATGATATTATTCTAGAAATCAACAATGAGAAAATAGACGAGAATCATCCGCTCGGCAACCTCATCGGCAAGTACGATGTCGGTACCGAGATCACCCTCAAGATCTGGCACAAAGGGGAGGAAAAAACAGTGACGGTGCAGCTTGAAGAACGAAAGTGATGCAGAAGTGCATAATGAGTAGTGCGTGCGAGAAGAGATAGTGCGCTGTTTGTTATGTAAAAAAAGGAGTCCGATGGGACTCCTTTTTGTTTGATCAATTTTGATCGGCTTATGTCCCTACACGATAATACTGGAAATATCGAAGTGTTCCTCGATCATACCCATTGCGCCACCATGAAGTGTATCCTTTAAAATTCTAAACGGGCGTCCATCAGCGGAAAGAGCAAATATGTAAATATGCACTGGACGGAAACGGCCGAAACCGATAGACATCTCATACTTCTTGCCTTGCTCAAAGACGAGTTCACCCTCCTTCTTACTCATTGATTTGAGTCCGTTCAGGAATCCGCTATAACCGCGTTCTTGATGCCAGTAGAGGTTCTCTTTGCATTGGAATTTCATGGCTGCCTCCAAAAGGTTGTGGGAATACTCTAAAGAACTAGTTTGCTAATGTTGAGAAGACTGTAGCAAAAACAGGATTCAATGTCAATAGTTAATTCTTCATTTCTTATCTCTTCTTGAATTGGCACTCTCGGTATGAGATTGCCAACTTTTCATTTTAGTGTTATATTCTTGGTGAAGATGAGATACTATAGAAGCTATGGTTTTCGTCCGCGCATCACGATTCGTGATTCATAATTCTTCATTCTTTTTCAAATATGAATATCAACAAATTCACCACCAAAAGTCAGGAAGCGATTCGGAACGCGCAGGAGATCGCCTTATCGCGAAGTAACCCGCAGATGGATGCGACGCACCTCCTCTATGCTCTTTTGACGCAGAATGATTCCATCGTACCGGTGATTTTTGGTAAGCTTCAGATTGATGTTGAAAAGTTGAAAGGTCAGACACTAGATGTTCTTGATCAATTGCCTCGTGTAGAGACAGGCTCTCTTGGCCAACTCTCTCTGGCACCGGAGCTGGCTCGGGTGTTTTCCGGGGCGGAGAAAGAAATGGAGAAGATAGGAGACAGTTTTGTTTCAACCGAACACCTATTGTTGGCCATACTCGGGATGGCAAGCAAGATAAAAACGCTTTTGGAAACAGCCGGCGTGCGGTATGACGACGTGCTCAAGATGCTGGCACAGGTGCGGGGAAGCAGCCGGGTAGAAAGTCAGGAGCCGGAACAGACGTATCAGGCGGTGGAAAAGTATACCGTCAATCTGACCAAGCTGGCGCGGGAGGAGAAACTCGATCCGGTTATCGGACGAGATGAAGAGATTCGACGAGTGATGCAAGTCTTGTCACGGCGGACCAAGAATAATCCCGTCCTGATCGGGGAAGCCGGAACCGGTAAAACGGCGATTGCTGAAGGGCTTGCCCAGCGCATCGTTGCCGGTGATGTGCCGGAGAGTTTGAAAAACAAAGAAGTCATCTCGCTTGATCTCGGCTCACTCTTGGCCGGCGCGAAATTTCGCGGTGAGTTTGAGGAACGACTCAAAGCGATACTCAAAGAAGTGGAGCGATCAGCAGATCGTTTTGTCTTATTTATCGATGAGCTGCACACGTTAGTCGGAGCGGGTGCGGCTGAAGGAGCGTTGGACGCGTCAAATATGCTGAAACCGGCGCTGGCAAGAGGAAGATTGCGGGCGATCGGGGCGACGACACTCAAAGAATATCAGAAATATATCGAGAAAGATGCAGCCCTGGAACGGCGCTTTCAGCCGGTGTACGTGAGTGAACCGTCCGAAGAGGATGCCATTGCCATTTTGCGCGGCATAAAAGAAAAGTACGCGCTTCATCATGGTGTGAAAATCACGGATGATGCGCTTATTGCCGCCGTAAAACTGTCCAGCCGTTATATCACGGAGCGTTTTTTACCGGACAAAGCGATCGATCTCATCGATGAAGCGGCATCTTTGCGCCGGATGGAAATCGATTCGATGCCGACGGAGCTTGATCAACTGGAGCGGAATATCCGGCGCATGGAAATTGAAAAACGAGCTTTAAGCAAGGAGGGAGATGGCCATACGAAGAAAAAGATCGAAACCATCAACCGTGAACTTTCGGAGCTGAAAGAACGTTCACAAAAACTGTCATTGCAATGGAAATCGGAGCGTGGTCTGATCATGGTGGCGCGCGCGTATAAGGAAAAAATAGATGCGCTGAAATCTGAAGCTGAAATGGCCGAGCGGAGCGGGGAGCTCGATCGGGTTGCGGAAATCCGTTATGGGAGCATCCCGGAACTGGAAAAGAAAATAAAAATAGAAGAGAAGAAGCTCGAAGCGGTACAAAAAACCGGATTTATGCTCAAAGAAGAGATCACGGACGAAGATATTGCTTTGGTGGTATCGCGTTCCACGGGTGTACCGGTCGCGAAGATGCTTGAGAAAGAATCGGCCAAGCTCGCACATATGGAAGAGGCGTTGGAGAAGCGCGTCATCGGTCAGGAGGAGGCGATTGCCGCCGTATCCAATGCCATCCGCCGCTCGCGTGCCGGACTTGCAGAAGAGACGCGTCCGATCGGATCATTCATATTTTTGGGTATGACCGGGGTTGGAAAAACTGAGCTGGCCAAGGCGTTGGCGGAATTTCTGTTCGATGATGAAAAGGCGCTGACGCGTGTGGATATGTCGGAATATATGGAGTCCCACTCGACAGCCAAGCTTATTGGCTCACCGCCGGGGTATGTCGGCTATGAAGAAGGCGGACAACTGACGGAAACCATTCGCCGCCGTCCGTATAGCGTCGTTTTGTTCGACGAAATCGAGAAAGCACATCCCAGCGTCTTCCACATTCTTTTGCAGATTTTGGATGATGGGCGGCTGACGGATGCCAAGGGGCGGACGGTCAATTTCAAGAATACGGTGATTATTATGACTTCCAATATCGGTTCAGAACTTTTGGTACGTGCTCGGGGGATGGGCTTCAAACAGCAGGACCATCAAGAAAGTACGCTCTCCGAGACGGAAATTAAGGAACGTATCTCGGCTGCTCTTCGTGAGACCTTCCGTCCGGAGTTTCTCAACCGGATTGATGAGATCGTTATCTTTCATTCGCTCTCACCAGTGATGTTGCGGCGGATCGTTGATATTCAATTGCACAACGTGTCTTCGCGTTTGGAGGCGCGCGATATCAATCTGGTCTTTACAACGGCTGTGCGGGAGTATCTCGCCAAGATCGGATTTGATCCTTTGTACGGAGCGCGTCCGCTCAAACGTGTCATTCAGAC
>JAHFOM010000007.1:20269-23074 GCA_023261685.1 Candidatus Moraniibacteriota bacterium
TGAAATTTTGGAGAAAAAAGTGCACAGTGGAGAAAGGATAGAAGCAGTGATTGAAAAAAAGAAAATTGTTTTTAAAAAATCAACGTTGAAAAACCAAAAAACCCCTTAATTTTTTGTGTTTTTGCCCCTATTCTTGATTCATAATTCGTAATTCCTGATTCTTCAGCATCATGATTTTCCATTTTACAGTTTTATTCTGGAGTATCGTATTCCTGCTCGGGCTGGAGCTGGTGGCGCTCAACCCTATCATGCCGACGTGGAGCTGGTATATTTTTGCTATCGCGCCGCTCCTCATCATCTCATTTCTTGCCAGCCGGCGCATTACCAAGCGTGCGACAGATGCGTTTTTGCCGGGATTGCTCGGGTTTTCTGCTCCGATGCTCTTGTCGCTTATCGATAATACCGCGGAACAGCAGGTATTTGTCGTCGTGAGCACACTGATGTATTATTTCGCTCTCCTCGGGATGTATCGCCTGCGTCACGCGCCAGAAGACCAGACGGCACAATCGTTCTTGAATACGGCGGCTATGGCGGGACTCTTCTTTTTCTACGCCGGTATGTATGGATTTTATCTTAATTTCTCTTTTCCCTTATGGGGACTGATGCTTCTGTATTTCTTCGGTACGATTTTGGCGAGCTATGGGACCTTCATCGGCATTGAACGCGAGGGCGCGCGCAAAAAACGCCTCTGGTTTTACGGAATGCTACTAGGTCTTTTGATGAGCGAAATGGCGTGGGTGATGAGCTTCTGGCCGTTCGGGTATCTGACTGCGGGGGCATTGGCACTCATTTTCTTGTTTATGCTCTGGGATATTTCGTTTGATGCCTTTCATCGGACACTGTCTCTGAAAAAAGCTGTGTGGCGCATCCTCTTTCTCTTGGTGCTGGTTGGCATCCTCCTCTTGAGTACCCCGTGGCGTATTCTCGTGTGAGAAGAGTCTGCTTCCCCTCAATCTTCATCTGGAAGTGTACTATTTACTCACCTCAGTCCAGCCGCCAAAAGAATTTTTTGGCTCTCGTTTCACACTGTGTGAAGAAGGCCTCTCGGCTCGAAAAAAGAAGCTTCTCCGCCGCTCTATGGGGGCGACTTTTTTCGCAAGCCGAGAGGTCCTGATGAGTGGTGAAATGGAGACAAAAAATTACTTTTGATGGCTGGACTATTGCACTTCAGAATGGAATGTAAGCCCTCGATATTGCTAGAAAGCGGTGGATGTGGTAAGAATGAAGACGTCCCCTTGTTTTTCAATAGTTTCCAATACAATTCAATATGACATTGAAATCTCTTAAAAAACCATTTTTTCTCCTTTGCGCGGGGGTGATGATAATTATTTTGGGTGGTTTCGGGGGAATAGTGTTTGACCGGTATGCCGTGCCCTCGCTCGCCTCTGTGCCCGCTTTGGCGAATTTCAGTATCTTCAAAAAACTGACCGAACGGGTCACGGTCATCAACAAGACGGAACAGGTCATCATACGCGAGGATGATTCCGTAGAAAAAATAGTTTCCCAATCCGCGACGGCTGTCGTGAACATCGTGGCGCTTGCTCAGGAGGGTACTGCCGTCACAAAAGAAGGAGTGACGACCACGGGTGTTCTGCTGACGAATGACGGACTGGTGGCGACGTATAGCGAGAAGCCTTTTAGTACCAGCGATATCCACTACTCGATGCTGCTTTTTGATGGGACGATCCATCCGGCTCTCTTTATCGGTTATGATTCCTTGGTCAATCTCTCTTTTTTTCGCTTGAGCGATGCGGTCAATACGCCTGCCATCGCGCTGGCCAATTCCGATGATGCGCGCGTCGGAAAAAAACTGATTGCCATCGGCAACACTTCTGGGGATTACCAGAATCGTTTGGCGGTCGGCATTCTCAGCAATAATAACCGCGTTTTCAATCTCTCCGGAAAAACGGTGTCTTCGTCTGAAAAGTGGGAAGGGGTTTTTGAGATGGATGCTGACAAGCTGACGAGTTTTGTCGGAGGACCGGCGATCGGTTGGAACGGCGAGATGATCGGACTGGTCGGCAGCCTGACCATCGATAATATGACGAAAACTTTTTTGATTCCGTCCAACGTGGTGCGCGCATCGCTCGATCGTGCGATACGAGGCACACTCGCTGAGCGTCCGCTCTTCGGAGCGTATTACCTGCCGCTGACCAAGACACTGGCGTTGGAGTTGGGACTGGCGCGTGATCGCGGCGCGCTCATCTATTCGCCTTCCGGCAAGACGGGACTGGCGTTGATCGCCGATTCTCCGGCGATGAAAGCCGGTCTCCAATCCGGAGATATTATCGTGTCGATAGGAAATACGGAAATTACGCTTGATACTCCGCTTCCTGAGGTGCTCACACGTTTCAATAAGGGCGACACGGTAGATATCCTTATCATCCGGAACCAAGAAGAGCGTACGGTGACCGTTCACCTGTAAGTCTTGCTCCACGCCTGAATACCCGTTACACTGAAAGAAATTCACGAAGCTTATCAGCTACTTGGTTGCTGAGGAAAGTCGAAGATTCCGAAAAGCTTATCAGCTACCAGCTCAAGAAATATGCGGCAATCACAACTGTTTACCAAAACGAAAAAAGAAGCGCCCAAGGACGAGGTGAGCAAGAATGCCCAGTTGCTCATTCGGGCGGGTTTTGTGCACAAGGAAATGGCGGGAGTATATGCTTACACACCACTTGGTTTTCGAGTACTAGAGAATATCAAAGCTATCGTCCGAGAAGAAATGAACGCTGTGGAAGGTCAGGAACTCATCATGACAAATCTGCAGCCCAAAGACGTGTGGGAAACGACGACCCGTTGGAA
>JAHFOM010000008.1 GCA_023261685.1 Candidatus Moraniibacteriota bacterium
GGACTGGATAGAGCAGGAGCAGGAGCGCGGTATCACGATTACGTCCGCCGCCACGACTTGTTTTTGGAAGGGGCATCATATCAATATTATCGATACCCCGGGGCACGTGGACTTCACGGTAGAGGTCGAGCGATCTTTGCGGGTGCTCGACGGCGGTGTCGTCGTGTTTGACGGTAAAGAAGGTGTAGAACCGCAGTCAGAGACTGTTTGGCGTCAGGCGGAAAAATACAAAGTGCCTCGGATGTGTTTTATCAACAAGATCGACAAAGAAGGAGCTGTTTTCGAAGAAGCGCTCGAATCTATCTGGAATCGTCTGACTCCGCATGCCGTTGCCATCCAATACCCGATGGGATTGCGCGGGGATTTCTATGGATTGATCGATCTGATGACGATGAAGGCATATACGTTCGAGGGAAATATGGGAGAAAAAGTTATCGAAGGAGAGATTCCGGAAGAATACAGCGACCGTGCCAATATGTGGCGCGAAAAAATGGTAGAAAAGATTTCTGAAACGGATGATGCATTGACCGAAAAATATCTCAACGGTGAAGAAATTTCTGTCGATGAATTGAAGGCCGCTTTGCGCAAAGCGACTATCGATGTGCGCTTGCACCCGGTGTTTACCGGAACGGCACTCCGCAATAAGGGTGTTCAACTGATGCTTGATGCGGTGGTGGATTATCTGCCGTCGCCGGTGGACATTCCTCCGGTTACGGGCATCAATATGAAGACTGATGCTCCCGAAATTCGTGAAACCAAAGATGATGCCCCGTTTGCAGCGTTGGCATTCAAGATCGCCACTGATCCGTTTGTCGGTCAGCTGACGTTTTTTCGCGTGTATTCGGGAACAGTCAAGGCGGGTTCGTATGTGTTGAATTCTACTAAGAATGAAAAAGAGCGCATCGGACGCATTCTCCGTATGCACGCCAACCATCGCGAAGAAATCGATGAGCTGTCCGCCGGCGATATCGGAGCCTTGGTCGGTATGAAATTTACGACTACCGGCAATACGCTTTGTGACCTTGATCGCCCCGTAATTCTTGAAACCATCACCTTTCCGGAACCGGTAATCGATATTGCCATTGAGCCGAAGACCAAGGCTGACCAAGAAAAAATGGGAGTAGCCTTGAAGAAATTATTGGAAGAAGACCCGACCTTCCGCGTCCATACCGATGAAGAAACGGCTCAGACTATTATGTCCGGTATGGGAGAATTACATCTTGATATTTTGGTAGATCGTATGAAACGTGAGTTCAAGGTAGAAGTGAATGTGGGCCGGCCACAGGTCGCTTACCGTGAAACCATTCGGATGAAGGCGGAAGCTGAAGGAAAATATATCCGGCAGTCGGGTGGTCGCGGTCAGTATGGTCATTGTTGGATTCGTGTTGAACCGCAGGAAGAGCCGGGTATGGGGTATGAATTCCTGAATGAAGTCAAAGGTGGCGCTATTCCTCAGGAATTCATCAAGCCGATCGACAAAGGTATCCAGGAAGCAATGCAGACGGGCGTACTGGCCGGGTATCCGATGGTGGATATCAAGGCGACGGTGTATGATGGATCCTATCATGACGTCGATTCTTCAGAAGCGGCTTTTCGTATTGCCGGTTCAATGGCATTCAAAGAGGCTTGTCGTAAAGCCAAGGCGGTGATTCTTGAACCGATTATGAAAGCGGTAGTTATCACACCGGAGCAGTTTATGGGTGATATCGTCGGTGATATTTCTTCTAAGCGCGGTGTTATCAAAGAAATGCATGCTCGTGGCGAAGGAGCTTCGCAGGTCAAAGAAATCCATTCCGAAGTCCCGTTGTCTTCGATGTTCGGGTATGCGACTCAGATGCGCTCAATGTCACAGGGGCGTGCGAGCTATTCGATGGAATTCAGCCACTATGCGGAAGTGCCGACGAATGTTGCCAACGAGATTATCGGCGCTCGCGCTACCAGCAGTGATGGCAAGTAGTATGAAGTAGCCCCGTGCTACCTGTCTTTTGGAGACACTCTCGCTTATTTCTGACAGGCCCGCCCGCATCGCTACGCGAAGCGTTGCGGGCGGGGGTTGACAACTTATATTCTATTGCGTACTATGGACAGTACGAGCCAAAAATCACCTAGCTTAAAGGCTCCAAAGAACATTTGATGAAACTTCAAGAAATAACCTAACGCGTGCGCATATTGTGAGGAGATAACAGTCTCTCCCGAGGGGAGATTTTTGTTTCCGCAGAAGTGCCTTAACAACTTATGTCTTTTTCGAGATGGTCACGTATCGCATGGCAGCGGAAAGCGATCAGATTGTTTCGAGATAGTCTAAAATGTATGTAAAGGTCAAGCAAATTCAACGAAGAAAGCAGTGAAAAAGTAAAACCGTCTTCAGAGTGGAGTCGGTCGAGCATTCTTCACTGTTAACCGATCGCAACACCGATGCATGAATCGTTTATGCAAATAAACGACTCGTGAATTTTTGGTGTTGCGAGAGAAAAAAGAAGGTTACTTAACGCATGGTGTGGATGCCTTGACTGAAGCAAGCGATGAAGGACGTAGGAGGCTGCGATAAGCCTCGGGGAGCTGTCAACCAAGCTTTGATCCGGGGATTTCCGAATGGGGCAACCCTTCCACTTTTTAGTGGAAAACCGTATCTGAATTCATAGGATACGGTAGCGCACCCTGGGAATTGAAACATCTTAGTACCAGGAGGAAAAGAAATTAATAAAGATTCCGTAAGTAGTGGCGAGCGAACGCGGAATAGCCTAAACCACCGAGCTTGCTCGTGTGGGGTTGCAGGGCTTGTAGACTCGATTGATCGGGGTCGTCGTATTTCTGTTAGCAAAATGTTCTGGAAAGAACAACCAAAGAGGGTAATAGTCCCGTATGTGAAAACGAGAATACCACGATGTACAAGTACCTAAGTAGGGCGGGGCCGGAGAAACCCCGTTTGAATCTGGGAGCACTAACTTCCAAGGCTAAATATTGCTTCAGATCGATAGTGAACTAGTACCGTGAGGGAAAGGTGAAAAGCATCCCGATAAGGGAGGTGAAATAGAACTGAAACTCCATGCTAACGAAGAGTGGGAGCCTGTCGCAAGACGGGTGACCGCGTGCTTTTTGCAGCACGATCCAACGAGTTAGTTTTACGCGGTTTGTCTAAGGGATGACGAATTCCGGAGACAGAGTGAAAGCGAGCCTGAATAGGGCGACCATTGATCGCGTGGACTAGACCCGAAGCCAGACGAGCTACATATGAGCAGGGTGAAGCGTGGGTAAAACCACGTGGAGGCCCGCACCCACTCACTGTGCAACATGAGGGGATGACTTGTGTGTAGGGGAGAAATTCCAATCGAGTTTGGCAATAGCTGGTTCTCTCTGAAATAGCTTGAGGGCTAGCGTCTTGTAAATTGTACCCAAGGGGTAGAGCTACTGGATGAGAATTCGCGGTTCGCCGTAGGATTTTCAACCAAACTCCGAATACTTGTGGTATCTACCAAGGCAGTCAGTACTCCGGGGCTAAGCTCGGAGCACAAAAGGGGAACAGCCCAGACCGTCAGCTAAGGTCCCTAAATCTGTATTAAGTGGAAAAGGAAGTGAAGACTCTCAGACACTTAGGAGGTTGGCTTAGAAGCAGCAATCCTTTAAAGAGTGCGTAATAGCTCACTAATCTAGAGTCTTCGCGCCGACAATGTAACGGGGCTAAATACAGTACCGAAGCTACGGATTGTATCGCAAGATACAGTGGTAAGAGAGCGTCCCATACGCACTGAAGCGGGAGGGTGACCGACCGTGGAGTGTATGGAAGTGAGAATGTTGGAATGAGTAACCGCAATTGAGGTGAGAGCCCTCAACATCGCAAGTCCGAGGTTTCCTGGGCCATGGTGATCATCCCAGGGTTAGTCGGTCCTAAGGCGAGGCTGAAAGGCGTAGTCGATGGACATCAGGTTAATATTCCTGAACTATTTGCATATTCGAAGGAGAGACGCGTCTCTGTACTTCTTGCCCCTTATTGGATTGGGGTTTGGTCTCTGAAGACGTTGCGCAGGCAAATCCACGCAACACTAGTCTGATGGAGATCGACGAAGTCTCACTACGGTGAGATGAAGGAGAGGGAGCGGGGCGCCAGGAAAATCTTCTAAGGTTCGTATGCAAGTATCCGTACCGCAAACCGACACAGGTGGACTGGGCGAGTAGCCTAAGATGAACGGGAGAGAATTCGTTAAGGAACTCGGCAAAAAAGCTAGGCGTACGTTTGCAATATGCCTTGCCGATCGCAAGATCGGCCGCAGCTAAAGTTTTCCAAGCGACTGTTTACCAAAAACACAGGTCTCTGCGAACCCGTAAGGGGAAGTATAGGGGCTGACACCTGACCAGTGCTGGAACGTTAACGGGAGCGGTTCACGCCAATCCCCGAAGCGCCAGTGAACGTCGGCGATAACTATAATCGTCCTAAGGTAGCGAAATTCCTTGTCAGGTAAATTCTGACCCGCATGAAAGGTGTAACGACTTGGAAACTGTCTCAACGAACATCCCGGTGAAATTGCAATGACGGTAAAGATGCCGTCGACCTACAGCTAGACGAAAAGACCCCATGGAGCTTTACTATAACTTGGTATTGAATTAAAGTTTGTGTTGCCGAGCATAGGTGGAAGACTGTGAAGTTCTGCTTTCGGGCGGAATGGAGTCGACAAGTGGAATACCACCCTGCAGAGATTTTAATTCTAACCCGCGGCCATTATCTGGTCGGGGGACAGTGCCTGGTGGGTAGTTTGACTGGGGCGGTCGCCTCCTAAAGTGCAACGGAGGCGTTTACTAAGGTTGACTAGGTCCGGATGGAAATCGGGCCGATAGCGCAAAAGCATAAGTCAGCTTTACTGAGAGACCGATCAGTCGATCAGTTACGAAAGTAGAATTTAGTGAACCGACCATCACTCGTAGGAGTGTGGAAGATCATCAGATAAAAGTTACCCTGGGGATAACAGGCTGATCTTGCCCAAGAGTCCATATCGACGGCAAGGTTTGGCACCTCGATGTCGGCTCATCGCATCCTGGGGGTGGAGAAGCTCCCAAGGGTTTGGCTGTTCGCCAATTAAAGCGGTACGCGAGCTGGGTTCAAACCGTCGTGAGACAGGTTGGTTTCCTATCTGCTGTAGGCGTGTGTTGCTTGAGAGAATTCTTTCCTAGTAAAATTATTGCTACTTTACGAAGAGATTCGTAATGACAATGTGGCTAATAACGGTGGAACCTTCATAAGTTTTCTGGCATATGGAACAACGGCGGACCTCGGTCGGTCCAATGTGATATAATAGCTTGAGGACCAGAAATTTTTTAAGGCAATACCGTGGGAAGTCGATCGAAAATTGATTTAGCGTACATTGCGGGATTTCTTGATGGAGATGGGAGCTTGATGCTTCAACTCAAGAAGCGGACAGATAGTCATAGAGGCATTCGCTTCATGGCTACCGTGTGCTTTTATCAGGATTCCCGGCACGACAAACCGTTGTCGTGGATTCGAGACGTGTTCGAAGTAGGGTATCTATCCCATCGCAATGATGGAATGACCGAACTTCGAATCAATGGCTACAAGCAGATCAGGACTATCCTGAAAAGTTTGTTACCGCACATCCGATTCAAGAAAATCCAGGCAGAAGCTCTGTGCATAGCATGTGAGATTCTCTGTCGCGGAACAATAAAAACGCTGAAGAAAGAGGATTTGCAGCGCTTAGTCGATCTGATCCTGGTGATACAGCAAGAAAACTATGTCACTAAGAGAAAGAAGACGAAAAGTGAGCTATGTAAAATCCTAGATTTGACCCCGTAACGACTTGTTTCAGTTTCAAAGTGAGCTGAACGGACTCCTTTTTTTCCGGAAAGTCCGATACCTATAGTATCGGACAGGAGGGAGGGGGTAATACGCCAACACCCTCGCTTTGTTTTTTGCAAAGACGGGTGAAGATATAGTCTGTGCTCCTAGAAATAGGGGAATCAACGACGAGAGGACCGGAAAGAACGAACCTCTGGTGTACGAGCTGTTCCGCCAGGAGCACTGCTCGGTAGCTACGTTCGGGTAGGATAACCGCTGAAAGCATCTAAGCGGGAAGCCAAGCTCAAGATAAGGCAACATCTCTGGATTTATCCAGAGAAGATTTCCTAGAAGATGACTAGGTTGATAGGCTACAGATGTAAGTCCCGAGAGGGATTCAGTCGAGTAGTACTAATAAATTTATTCAACTTTCTTTTTTCCCTACGGTTAACAGTGAAGAGTGCTTGTGATATACATTCGATAGACAAATGACAAAATTTTTGAGGGGTCGGCGCCTCTAATGATAGGGTCGCCAGATTTTTCAAAATATAATTCTCGGTGCTTCTAGCGGGATGGCAACACCTGTTCCCATACCGAACACAGCCGTTAAGCATCTTAGCGCCGATGGTAGCCTTCAGTGGCAAGAGTAGGTCAGTGCCGAGAATTATGTTTTGAAAAGCAATTTCCACTCCGGCGGTTGGCCGGGTACTTTGTGAGTTCGAACCGAAATACTTCGCTCTCCAGCACATCCTGTGAGTGCAGCTCTCCTGTAGGCGAGCGTGAAGAACAGCCTTCTGCAGAATACGATACGGATACTCCACACAAGGCTCTCAACGGGCAAGGTTTTTTTGTGTGGTATACTGGAAAAGATATGAATATCGTAAAGGAGTTTCTATGGCATTGTCCCGAAAAATGAAACAGTTTGTCATCGCTGGCATCTCTGCCCTGTCGATAGTATTGATCGCTATCGGGATATATTTTTCTTTTTTGAAACCGCCGGAAACTTGTTTTGACGGCCGGCAGAATCAAGACGAACAAGGCGTAGATTGCGGTGGAACCTGTCAGGCGGTCTGCAAGGAAAACATTACCGCTCTCCCCGTGGAAATTACGGAGATTGCTTTTGTACAAAGCCGTAATGGTCAGTATGATATTTTGGGAAAAATTCACAATCCCAATGATGAAATTGGAGCCTCTACATTCGTTTACACCGCTCTGCTTAAGGATGGCGTCGGAAATGTCTTAGCAGTCCGATCGGGTAAGAGCTATATTCTTCCGCAAGAAAACAAGTATCTCCTCGAGCTCAATCTTCTCGCAGAGACCGAACCGGTGACGGCATCTCTCGAGATAAGCGAGATCGAGTGGGAGCGGTTTTCAGGGTTTCAGGAAAAGCCGTCCATCAATATTTATCAAAAGCGGTACAGTCCGATTTCTTCCGGTGCCGGTTTTGGTGAAGCATACGGACTTCTTTCCAATGAAAGTCCGTACGATTTTCGTTCGATTATCGTGCGAGTAATTTTGCGCGATGCCACTGGAAAGCCGCTGGCGTTCAATGCGACCGAGATGCGAACGGTCAAATCTCGTGAAGAGCGAGACTTTCGTTTGGTATGGCCGAGCGCTTTTTCGGGAACGGTAGAGAGGATTGAGATGGAGGTAGACGCCGATGTCTATCATTCGGACAATTTTATACGCCAGTATCTGCCTGGCGGGAGATATCAGGAATTTATTTCGCCCAAAGCGTATTGAAAAAACACAACTTTTCCCGCCAAATCGGGACCCCGCCGAGGCGGTGGCAAAGCACAAAAGCCAGACAAAAACACAAAACACAACTCGCAAAAGCACAAAGAGTGGAAAATTTTATTTGTGTTTTTATTTTTTTTGGAAACTGTGTTTTGTTTAGTTCTTTGTATTCTGGGCTTTGGATTTTTTATTCGTGATGCCTGATTCTTAATTCATGGTCTCCATACATGCTGCGTACATTTTTCAAATTTGACTGGGTATTGATGGCAGCAGTAGCACTTCTTTTAGGTGTCAGTCTTCTTGCTCTGTACAGTCTTTCTACCGTTGCCAGTGTCGACTATTTTTTCAAGCAGTCGATATTCGCCGTCCTCGGACTCATCGGGATGATTTTCATCGCTTTTTCAGATTATAGGCATATAGAGAAATACAGCACGGCACTTTATTTTATCACGCTCCTGATTCTGGTCGGCGTCTTGCTGTTCGGTACGACTATACGCGGTACGGCTGGTTGGATCTCTTTCGGATTCTTTCAGGTACAGCCGGTAGAGATTGCCAAAGTGACGCTGATTATTTTTCTTGCCAGCTTCATTTCAAAAAAAAAGTCCGAATTGAGCGAGTGGTCTCGGGTTATCGCCTCGCTGATACTTTCCAGCATACTGATTTTTTTGGTCTTGAAACAGCCGGATCTCGGTTCCAGTCTGGTGCTGACAGTTATTTGGGGAGGTATGATTCTCGCATCAGGATTACGACTGAAACATCTTATCGTACTTGGTCTTCTTGGGGGCATACTCATTGCAGGTAGTTGGTTTGTGCTTGAAGATTATCAAAAGAATCGCATCAATACATTCATTCATCCGGAGCTTGACCCTCAAGGGAGCGGGTACAATGTTTTGCAGGCTATTGTAGCTGTGGGATCAGGGGGATTAACCGGGAAAGGTGTCGGACATGGCTCGCAGTCTCAGCTCAACTTCCTTCCTGAGAAGCACACGGATTTTATTTTTGCGGTTATCACCGAAGAGCTTGGTTTGATCGGGGCATTTCTCATACTAGCTCTGTATCTCGTATTGCTGTACCGTATCAAGCGCATCGGGGAAATAGCCAGTGACAATTTTGGATATTTGTTGGCTGTGGGAATACTCGTGATGTTTTTTGCTCAAATTACCGTTAACCTCGGTATGAATATCGGGCTGCTTCCGGTGACCGGTTTGCCGGCACCCTTGCTTTCCTACGGGGGGAGCTCGCTCCTTTCTGTTTTATGTACTGTAGGTCTTCTACTCAGCGTGTACCAACGGGCAAAATCTGTTGATGGACCACGGATTTCTCTTGAAAAGAGTATGCTTGATTAAAATATATTTTATTGCATAATATCAATTCTTGATTGACGCATTGGGCCATTTTTGTTACGATACAGGGGTTATGAAAAGTATTGTTTCCCTCCTTGTATGCGTACTCTCCTTATCGCTCAGGCAGTCATTGCTATATTTCTCACTCTCTCCATCCTCCTTCAGAATCGAGGCTCCGGTCTCGGGAGTACTTTTGGGGGAGATATGGGCGGATATTATACCAAACGTGGTATGGAGAAATTTCTCCTGTATGCAACGGTTTTGCTCGCCTGTGTCTTTTTTGTTCTCGCTATCATCAACGTAAAGCTTGCTTTGCCGGTATAGCAGAGTTTTTCGACCCCCTCTGTTTCAGGCAGGCCTTTTAACTCGTATTGTACGCGTATTCGTATCTTAGAATCCATCACTCTACTCAGGAAATTCCGCTGGATGCACCTGTTTCAGGTTTTGAGAATGAAGGATAAGGCACTTATCTCATTTTTTGTGGTGATCGGTGCAGGAGCGCTGCTTTTTTGGATAGGGGCTCTCTATACGGCATACACCCGATCTGTGCCAAGTGTCGGGGGTGAATATACCGAAGGGGTTGCCGCCCAACCGCGGTATATCAATCCGATACTCTCACAAACCAGCGAGGCGGATGCCAATCTGGAGCAGCTCGTGTACAGTGGATTGTTCAGCTATGATGCTGATGGAACACTCGTGAAACGCATGGCATCGGAGTACAGCATAACGGACGACGGAAAATTATACACCGTGACGCTCCGACAAGGGATTCAGTGGCATGATGGCGAAGAAGTGACGGCCGATGATGTCTTCTACACCGTCAAGGCCATACAGGATCCGACATACAAGAGTCCGCTTCGTTCCAACTGGTTGTCCGTGGATGTCGCAGTCGTTGATCGTTACACGATCACCTTCTCCCTGAAGAAAGCTTACTTCGGATTTCTGGAGAATCTGACTCTGGGTATCCTTCCGAAACATATCTGGGAAAAAATCGCTCCGGAAAACTTTTTGCTTGCGGACTACAATGTGGCGCCAATCGGGAGCGGACCATATCGTTTTTTTGATTCGGAGAAAGATTCCAGCGGTAATATGCTCTCATACGAACTTCGTGCTTTTAAGGAGTATTTTGATGGAGCACCCTTTATTTCAAAAATCATTTTCCATTTCTATCCGGATGAGGCGACTTTGATTGATGCGTATAATCGGAAGGAAGTACTCGGCATCAATTCCGTGATGCCCAAGGGATTGGCCGATCTCGAGGAGCGTAAGAGCACCCGGATATATGAGATTGCTATCCCGCGTATTTTTGCCGTTTTCTTCAATGTGACGAAAAGCGTCGCCCTGGCGAACGATGAAGTGCGCGAGGCATTGGCGTATGCCACGGATCGCGAAGCCATTATCCGTGAAGTGTTGCTCGGGAAAGGACAGCCGGCTTACAGCGCTTTTCTGCCCTTTATGTCAGGATACGCCGATGATCTCGCCATGCCTCGTTTTGATAACGCTAAGGCGAACGGTATTCTTGATGAAAAGGGATGGAAAAAAGGGGACGATGGCGTGCGCTCCAAGGATGGCGCCCCGCTTGAGATTGAGATTATGACTCCGGACTGGCCGGAACTTGCCAAAACAGCAGACATACTGAAATCACAGTGGGAACAAGTCGGTGCGCGCGTTACGGTCACCGTTTTGGGAGTTGCTGATCTTCAGCGGGATGTCATCCGTCCGCGTGAGTATGGAGCGCTTCTTTTTGGCGAAGCGGCGATGCTTGATTCTGATCCATATTCCTTCTGGCATTCGAGTCAAAAAAATGATCCGGGGCTGAATCTGGCACTGTTTGATAACAAAGACGCCGATGATGTTCTGGCGACACTACGAGAAGAGTTGGACCCGGAAAAACGTCGTGAAAAATATCGGGCTTTTCAGGAAATCCTTTCTCAAAAAAATCCAGCCGTGTTCCTCTACAGCCCGTCGTATTTGTATGTGGTCAATAACGCCGTCAAAGGCATCGATGTGAAAAGTGTCAGCGCACCCGCTTTCCGTTTCAGCAATATCAAGGACTGGTATATCAATACGAAGCGAGTGAAGAAATAATTTTCAAGTATCAATTTCTAATTTCTAAACAATTTTCAATAACTCAATTTCGAAATTAAAACATGAGTGTTTTGTTTGAAAATTAGAAATTGAAAATTAAAGATTTGTAGTAATCCTATGCCTCATCCGCTCGACAAGTCCAATTTCCGTCAGATGATCCTTGATAGCCCGGATCAATTTCGTCTCGGTTTTTCGTTAGCGAAAGACATACGCGTACCAGGGACCTTCAGGGCGATTATGATTTCTGGTATGGGTGGGTCCGCTTTGCCCGGCAATCTCTTCCGCATCTACCTCAATGACCTTTTCCGCAGCGAATCTCCGGATAAACAGCCGCTTCCTATATACCAGAATCGTTTTTATACGCTTCCGCCGGAGAGTTACCGGGACTGTCTGAATGTTATCTGTTCATATTCCGGCAATACCGAAGAAACCATCTCGGCATTCGAGGAAGCGCTCGCGCACCATCTGCCCTGTGTCGGGCTTTCGAGTGGGGGCAAGATCGAGGAGATGTGTCTGCAAAACGGCGTGCCACATATCAAGCTTCCTCTACCATCCCCTGATTTTCAGCCGCGTATCGGGACCGGCTATTTTTTCGGCGCGCTGTTTCAGGTGTTGGTCAATCAGGGGCTGGTCCCAGATATGACTGGAGAGCTTCTGGCAGAAGCAGAGAGCCTCAAACTCGCTTTGCCTGAACTAGAAGAACAGGGGAAAGCGTTGTCGAAGAAGCTTGTCGGTAAGACACCGGTTATTTATGCGACTCCGAAGTATAAATCCGTGGCGATGGTCTGGAAAATCAAGCTCAATGAGAATGCAAAAACCCCTGCGTTTTGGAATTTTTTTCCGGAACTGAATCACAATGAAATGGTCGGATTTACCCTTCCACAAGCCAATTTTTCGATCATTATGCTCCGAGATATGGACGACCACCCGCAGAATATAAAGCGCTTCGCGGTGACGGCTGACCTGCTCCGCGCCAAAGGGGTAGATGTGATATTGCTTGACATGCAGGGAAAAAGCGTGTATGCTAAGATATTCATGAGTATAGTGCTCAGCGACTTCGCTTCGTATTACCTGGCTCTCGAATATGGTCAGGATCCCACTCCGGTCGTTATGGTAGAGGAGCTGAAGAAGCTTTTGGTATAATTTTGTATTCAACAGAAGAATATCAGAGAGTAAGGCATGATGTTCCTCAAAGGAACAGCTGCCCGAGTTTTTCTTTCTGAGAAGCCGAGATGGCGGAATTGGTAGACCTCGGCACCATCCCGCCTCGGTGGGAGGTGTGGGGCAGGCGCGCAAGCTTAACAGAATATATATGCCTTGGTGGCGGAACTGGTAGACGCACTAGCTTCAGGTGCTAGCGGTAGCAATACCATGGGAGTTCGAGTCTCCCCTAAGGCACAACGTAATATAATTTCCCTGGTCGATTATTGGAAATTCATCTTTCGTCGGGAGACGGTTTGAACAAAACCGCTCCACTAATAATTTTTTTTTCTTGCGGATATGCTTCCGCTTGCGGTTCTTTTTGGAACCCGAGGAATGGAGGCAATTCGAAAGGTAAGAGTAAGTAATAAACAGTATGCAAATGAATAATTCATTTCAAAACAATCAGAGACCGAGTGACCCTGCCCACAATGCCGCACAGAGCGTTGCAGGCGGACCTCGCGGTTCTTTGGGTAATGGAAACCAAGATGTTTCCAAAGGAGGAAGTCAAGCACATAATTCAATTGGTGCCTTTGAAGGTATCGTGGCACGTGAGCAGGCGCCACGCGCTTTGCACCGCAATACGAGTACGGTACAGGCAGTGAAGCCGGCAGCGAAACCGAGAGAGAAAATTGCGCCGAAACCATCAGTGGGTGGCAGCGGTACGGTATCTCGTCAGCATCCGCCCAAAAAATCCGGCGGCAAAAAAGGCGGTCGCCGGGATAATCGCCGTTTCCCTATGGCGACAACGAGCCGCTTGGAGTCCAAGCACAATGGCATCAGTGTTCCTCCAGTCGGAGAGAAACGCCTGCGCATCGTGCCGCTCGGCGGTCAGGAAGAAGTTGGTCGCAATATGACGGTCTTCGAGTACGGCAATGATATCGTCATAGTCGACATCGGACTCCAGTTTCCGGAAGAAGATATGCCGGGCATCGACTACATCATTCCGAACGTTGACTACCTCAAAGGTAAAGAGAAGAATATCCGCGGTGTGATCTTCACGCACGGACACTTAGACCACATCGGTGCGGCACCGATACTCCTAAAAAAGCTTGGCTATCCGCCGGTGATTGCGCGTGATTTCACCTTGGCGCTCATCAAACACAAAGTTGAAGATCAAGAAAAAGGCGCCGCCAGCCGTTTGAAACTGGTGCGCGTGAAAACGCTTGATGACAAGATTCGTCTGGGAATCTTTGAAACGCGCTTCTTCGAGGTGGAGCATTCTATTATGGATGCCATCGGTATCATTCTCCTCACCCCAGCTGGATCCGTCATCCATATGGGTGACTGGACGATATCCAATGAACCGCTGGAAGAGAAGGAAATTTCCTACAAGCATTTGGCTGACCTACCACGTCCGACGATTCTGATGTTAGAAAGTCTGGGGGCGCTCAAGAAAGGACTTCCTCCATCCGAGCAGGAAGTGCATCAGAACCTCCAGAACCTCATCAAGACGGTTCCGGGACGCCTCATTATCGGAACGTTCGCATCGCAGGTGCGCCGCATCAGCTATCTCATCGAATACGCCGAACGTGTCGGTAAGAAAGTAGCGCTCGAAGGCTACAGTATGAAGATGAATATCGAAGTCGCCAAAGAACTGGGCTATATCAAGGTGAAAAATGATACGCTCATCACCGTCAACGATATTCACAAATATCCTGACAACAAGGTCGTCGTCATCTGCACCGGTGCTCAGGGCGAATTGAACGCCGCGCTCTCGCGCATCGTCACTGACAATCACCGCTTCATTAAATTGCAGAAGAACGACACCATCGTGTTTTCATCTTCTGTGATTCCCGGCAATGAGCGCACCATCCAGCGTCTGAAAGACAACCTCTATCGCAAGTGCGACAATATCATCCACAGCAATATTATGGAAATCCATATCGGCGGCCACTCGACCGCGCAGGGTATGGAAGAGATGATCCGTCAGGTCAAGCCGACCTACTTCTTGCCGGTGTATGCCAATCACTACTTCTTGAAAGAGGCCGCCAAGATCGCCTACCGGATGGGGTTTCCTGAGCAGAACGTGTTCGTTCTCGACAACGGAAACGTGTTCGAAGTGGATGAACATGGTATGGGCAAGATGCTCAAGGAAAAAGCTGACACGAGCTATGTCTTCATCGACGGACTGGGTATCGGAGACATCGGACACGTCGTCCTCCGCGATCGTCAGGTATTGGCGCAGGACGGTATGGTCGTCATCACGGCGATCATCGATGCCAAGACCAAGGGTGTCATCGGCAACATCCAGATTACCTCGCGCGGATTCATTCACGTCAAAGAAAATTTCGATCTGGTCAATGAAGTGAAGCGTCGGGTGGAGAAAGTCGTGAAGGACAATACCTCCAAGAGCACGTCTATCGATTGGGATCTGATCCGCAATCAAATCCGCGAAACCATCGGTCAGTTCCTGTTTACCAAGACGGAGCGCCGCCCGATGATTCTTCCGGTGGTGATTGAAGTGTAAAGAAAAAGAAGCATGAATTGTGAATCATGAATCATGAAAAACTCCCCCTGCCGGGGGAGTTTTGTTTGTCCTTGTGATTTTCATACGCAAGTCTCTTACAGGCTACGTATTTTGGTTCAGCCGCCAAAAGAATTTTTTGGCTCTCGTTTCACACTGTGTGAAGAAGGCCTCTCAGCTCGAAAAAAAGAGCTTCTCCGCCGTTGATTGGGGGCGACTTTTTTCGCAAGCTGAGAGGTCCTGATGAGTGGTGAAATGGAGATAAAAAATTACTTTTGATGGCTGGACTATTGCTTATCAGAATGGAATATAAGCTTACGGACAGGGAATTTTTCATTTTTATGGTACAATACCTCTATTAACCGTTAGGATGTTTTGAGTATGAAAAAAAGACTTTTTTCAGCAGTCCAGCCGTCGGGGAATCTGCATTTGGGAAATTACCTCGGGGCTATCAAGCAGTGGGTCACACTTCAGGAGGATTATGAGGCAATTTTCTGTGTGGTGGATTTGCATGCCATCACGGTGCCACAGGATCCGGCAACATTACGCAAAAAAACGTTGGAAATCGTAAAGATGTATCTGGCAGCTGGTATCAATCCGGAAAAGTGCACACTTTTCGTCCAGTCACAGGTAGAGGAGCATACGGAACTGGCATGGGTTTTGAATACTATCAGCAAGAATGGCGATCTGACCAAGATGACTCAGTTCAAGGATAAATCAGGGATGGATTTCGAGCGTATCGAGGCCGAACTGAAGGCCGCTTTGGTGGATATTGCCTATGAGTCTTCCGGAGTGCCGGGTCGGACGAAGGATGATTTCCGGATTCTGGTGATGAAGTCCGGAAAAAACATCATTGATATTTTTCAGACGATGAAAGAGGATTTCAATTCCGTCGGCACCGGCCTCTTCGATTATCCCGTTCTGATGGCGGCGGATATTCTGCTCTATGATACGACGGTGGTGCCGGTAGGGAAGGATCAGATGCAGCACATCGAGCTGGCACGGACGCTGGCACGGCGGTTCAATGAACGTTTCGGGGAAACGTTTGTCGTGCCGGAGGGCAAGCTTTCGACAGAGGGAGCACTCATTATGGGACTCGACGATCCGAGCAAGAAAATGTCCAAGTCCGCGGAAAGCGTTTACAACTCCATCGCACTGACTGATGATGCGGAAACCGTGCGGAAGAAAATCAAGAAAGCCGTGACAGATAGCGGATCGGAAATCGTGTACAGCGATGAGAAACCGGCGCTCCAAAATCTCATCAATATTTATACGCTCTTGTCAGGTAAGACGAAGGAAGATGTTCAAACGATGTATCAAGACAAAGGATATGGAGATTTCAAAAATGATCTCGCGGAAGTGGTGGTGAATTTCCTTGCGCCGTTTCAGGAACGTCTAAAAAATATTTCCGATGAAGAGGTTTTGGAAATTCTGAAGGCAGGCGCTGACAAAGCGAAGCGAATTGCTGAACAAAAAATGCTCGCCGTGAGAAAAAATGTCGGCTTCTTGTCGTAGGAGATTGCAGAGCGATGCAAAAGTAAAAAATACCCCGCATCGTATGATGCGGGGTATTTTCTTTGCAGGTTTTTCATCCTCGGATGATCGCCAGCAATTCCTCTTTCTTTTCCTCCATCATTTCCGGAGTCTTGGCTTCGAGGTTGAGACGGAGGAGGGGTTCGGTGTTGGAAGGGCGGACATTGAACCACCAGTCGGGATAGTCCACTTTGAGTCCGTCAAGCTCATGCTGTGCACCATCCGCGTAGGCTGTCTTGAGTTTTGCCAAAACACCTTCCTTATCAGCTACTTCGCTGTTGATTTCTCCTGAGTGCGCGTAGCGCCGGAGCGTATGAACCAATTCAGAAATTTTCTGGCCGGTTTCCGTCATCAGGTTGAGGAGGAGGATGGCAGGCAGTGTCCCGGCTTCCGCGAAAGAATTTTCCTCGAAATAGTAGTGACCGGAAAGTTCCCCCGCGAATATGGCGCCGTCTTCCCGCATCTGGCGTTTGATGTTAGCGTGCCCGACCTTGCATTCGAGGGCGATACCGCCGTTCTCTTCGATGATTTCTTTGACGGCGCGCGAGGAACGGAGGTCGTAGAGGATGGTGGCACCCGGGCGTTTACTGAGGATGATTTTTGCCAAAAGTCCCGTGACGAGATCCATCGGGATGATCTCACCGTTCTCGTCCACGAAGCCGATGCGGTCGGCGTCACCGTCGTAGGCGATACCGAGATCAGTATGAGCATCTTTTACTTTCTCGCGCAGCTCGTCGAGGGTATCGAGTTTGAGGGGATTGGCTTCGTGACACTGGAATGGATGATCGAGATCGTTGTAGAGATTGACGACAGTCAGGTTTTCGGGGAATTGCTCATAGATAGGCAGTTCGTATACGCCCATCGCGTTGGCGGTGTCGATGACGACAGTGAAGTGCTTCTCTCGGAAATCGGCGAACGAAGCAAAATAGCCATAGTAGGCGGGGCGGATGTCTTCCGCGGCCATTGTGCCTTTTTGATCACTCGGATGAAAATTTCCCGCCAGAGCGATATCGCGAATTTCCCGCAACCCAGAATTTTCACCCACGGGGATCGCGCCACGGAGTGCGATTTTCATCCCGTTGTATTCTGGTGGGTTGTGTGAGGCAGTGAGAGAGATAGCCGCGTCAATATCGAGACGTCCCGCCGCGAAATAGACCATCGGAGTGGTGATGATGCCGAGGTCGATCACATCGCAGCCGGCATCCATCACGCCTTGGGTGAAGCTGGCAAACAGGCTGGGTGAGGACTCGCGAATATCTCTGCCGACACCGATGCATCTCGGTGCCAGATGTTCGACGGTCGCGCGACCAATGGCGTAAGCGGCGTCCTCATTGATTTCTGTCGGATAAATACCGCGGATATCGTAGGCTTTGAAAATGCTTGGATGCATATCGAAAAGGTTAAAAATGACAGCTCTAGTATAGCATAAAAATACTGATTGACACGGAGTCTTTTTCTTGAAACAATTCCTTAGAAAAGCACATATCTCTTATCCTGCATCCCTTATCCCTTATCCTCTTTACTGTATGGCTCTCAAAGTCGGTATCGTCGGTCTCCCCAATGTCGGCAAGTCAACCCTGTTTAAGGCATTGACCAGAAAGTCAGTCGATATTAACAATTATCCCTTTTGCACCATCGAGCCCAATGTCGGCATTGTGGAAGTGCCTGATCAACGTTTGGCGAAACTCTCCGCTCTTTCCGGGAGCAAGAAGCTGATTCCCGCGGTGATCGAGTTCGTGGATATCGCCGGTCTCGTCAAAGGTGCCTCCGAGGGCGAGGGTTTGGGGAATAAATTTCTCGCTAACATTCGTGAAGTGGATGCGATCGTGCAGGTGGTACGCGTATTCCAGAATTCTGATATTATTCACGTGCATAACAAGGTGGAACCAGTGGAGGATATCGAGGTGGTCAATACCGAACTCATCTTGGCAGATCTGGAAACGCTTTCCAAGCGGATGCTGAAAACCGGGAAGGAAGCCCGCGCTGGCAAGAAAGAGGCGGTACTAGAGATGGCCGTGTTGACGAAGTTGGATGCGGAACTGCAAACGGGGCGCTTGGCGTACGATGTGGCAGAGCATTTTACGGAAGCCGAACAAAAAATCGCGCGAGCATTGCAACTGCTGACGATGAAGCCTTTCTTGTATGTGTACAATGTGTCGGATATGGACCGGGCGCTCAGTTCGAAGCTCGAGGGTCGCCCGCACGTCACATTGGATATCAAAATTGAAGAAGAATTGATCGAGATGTCGCCAGAAGAAATCAAGGAAATGGAACTGACCTCCCATCTCGGGGACTTGGCACGCCAGGCATACGCACTGCTGGGCTTGATGACGTACTTCACTACCGGCGTAGAGGAGACGCGCGCGTGGACTATTCCGATGGGTTCTACTGCGCCACAGGCTGGAGCGGCGATCCACAGTGATTTCGAGGAAAAATTCATCCGCGCTGAAGTGATTCATACGACGAGATTTATCGAGGCTGGCTCATGGAGTGCAGCGAGGGATACCGGCGCCCTCCGGCTGGAAGGCAAAGACTATATCGTGCAAGACGGCGATGTGATGGTGTTTAAGATATGATTGTCAGATAGCAGTCAACAATCAGCAGTCAACGGAGAGCGCATCTTTTTTGTTTTCTGTTAACTGTTATTTGTTGACTGACGGTAGGGTTGACAGCGCAAAATTGGCAATCTATAATAGAGAGTGCTAAGTTTATTGAAAAAAGGAATGGCTGCCCCGCACAACCCAAGCAAAGAAATTGCTTCTCTGGCGATTCTTACCCTCTGGCGCCTGCGGCTTACATTCATTCTTTTTTTGTAAAAATTAATGAGAGGGTATGCGGGGCGCTCATATTTGTAGCGTTTCGCGGACTCAACGACAAATATGGCGAAGCAAATATCATACGGAGCAGAGGCTCGCAAAAGTATCAAAATCGGCATTGACAAGGTGGCTGACGCGGTCAAGGTGACGCTCGGACCGAAAGGACGCAATGTCATTCTGGCGAAAAGTTATGGCGGTCCGACCATCACCAATGACGGTGTGTCCATCGCCAAGGAGATCGAGCTCAAAGACAAGTTTGAAAACCTCGGAGCGGAGCTCATCAAGCAAGTGGCGGAAAAAACCAACGACGTAGCGGGCGACGGGACGACGACCGCGACCGTGATCGCGCAGGCGCTCGCGCGCGAGGGACTCAAGTTTGTGGAAACCGGTATCAATCCGGTCGGTATCCGCCGCGGGATGGAAGCCGCCAAAAACGAAGTCATCGCGATTCTCCAGAAAAATTCCAAGAAGATTTCTTCCAAGGAAGAGATCGCTCAAGTAGCGACTATTTCCGCGGAATCACGGGAAATGGGGGAAATGATCGCGGACGTGATGGACAAAGTCGGTCATGATGGCGTGGTGACGACGGAGCAGTCGCAAACCCTCGGACTGTCCAAGGAAATCGTTGAGGGGATGAATTTTGATAAAGGATATATCTCGCCGTATATGATGACCGATGCCGAGGAGCAGACGGCGGAATTGGTCAGTCCGGTTATTTTGCTGACCGATACGAAAATCTCCGCCATTGCGGATATTGTCCCGCTCTTGAATGAGTTGGCAAAGACGGGCAAGAAAGACATCGTGATCATTGCCGAAGACGTGGACGGTGAAGCGCTTGCCACTCTGATTGTGAACAAACTGCGCGGCGTTATCAACGTGCTTGCTATCAAGGCACCGGAGTTTGGCGAGAGCCGTAAGGCCGTGCTTGAGGATATCGCGCTCTTGACGGGGGCGACGGTAGTATCGGGAGATAAGGGAATGAAGCTCGAAAGTACGACGCTTGCGATGCTCGGTACCGCACAGAAAGTCATCGCGACCAAGGACAATACGACCATTGTCGGCGGCAAAGGCAAGAAGAAAAACCTCGACGCCCGCGTGGCTGAGATCAAGGCATTGATTGACAAATCCGACAGCGACTATGACCGTGAAAAATTGAAGAAGCGGATGGCGAAGCTCGCTGGCGGCGTAGCGGTGATCCGGGTCGGCGCATCGACTGAGACGGAGCTCAAATATATGAAGGATAAGATGGAGGACGCGGTGGCAGCAACCAAGGCGGCGATTGAAGAGGGGATTGTCGCCGGTGGTGGTTCGGCGCTGGCGCGCGCAGCGATCAGTATTGCCGCGGGGAAAAAACTGACAGCATCTGACCATGAATTCAAAGCAGGCTACGAGATCGTTTTGAAAGCCTTGTATGAACCACTCCGTCAGATCGCCACGAACGCCGGTGAACAGGATTCCGCCGTCGTTTTGAACAAAGTGATTGAAAACAAACTAGTAAACTATGGCTACAACGCCAAAGAGAATCGCTATGAAAACGATATGCTCAAAGCCGGCATCATCGATCCGCTCAAGGTGACGCGCACCGCTCTCGAGAATGCTGTTTCTGTTGCGGCACTCCTCTTGACGACCGAAGCTGCAGTCGTGGAAGAAGAAAAAGATGAGCCGATGTCAGGCGGAGGCAATCCGATGGCCGGTATGGGCGGGATGATGTAAACTAAAAAAGCTCCGATTCATCGGAGCTTTTTTAATGTCAAAATCCAAATTTCAAATGCTAAAGAAAATCATAAGCCTTAATGACTCAAACGTGGTTTGGGCATCGAGCTTTAAGATATTGATTTGATATTTGCCATTTGATTTTTGGCATTGAAATTTATGCTATAATGAACGCAAAGCTGAAATACACACTATGCGCATCGAACCAGAACAACTGAAGCTCTTTCTCCTTGATTCCAATCTTGTTCCCAAGGAAGCGCTGGAGCAGGCTGCGAGAGAAGCCCAAGAGAAAGGACAGAACTTGGGCGCGCTCCTGTTGGAAAAAAAATTACTCGATGAGCCGGCGTTGCAGAAAGTCTACGCGTATATTCTCGGTATTCCGTTTGTTGATCTTTCCAAAGAGACCATCCCGATTGAAATCCTGCAGATCGTGCCGGAACTGATCGCCAAAAAATACAATATCGTCGCATTTGAAAAGACGGGAGCGAACCTGAAAGTGGCGATGCTCAATCCCGAAGACCTGCAGACGATTGACTTTATCAAGAAAAAAACCGGATTGAAAATCGTGCCGTGTCTCACGACACGCGAGGATATCCAGAGCATTTTGCGTCAGTATGAGAAAAGTCTCAAGGCGGAATTCGGAGACATCCTGACCGGCGAGATCAAGCCGGATGGAGAAAGTAGAGAACAGGATCTGGCTCAGGTGGCGGTCGGATTACCGGTTATCCGCATCGTCGATACGCTTTTGAAACACGCGATTCTCGAGTCCGCCAGCGACATCCATATCGAGCCGGAAGAAAAAGAAGTGCATGTCCGCTATCGTATCGATGGCGTGCTCCACGACGCGATGACCCTACCCAAGGACGTGGCGGCTGGCATCGTGGCGCGTATCAAAGTACTCTCCAATCTCAAGCTCGACGAACATCGTCTGCCACAGGACGGACGTTTTAAGATAGAGAGTGATGAATACAAGATTTCTTTTCGTGTCAGTATGCTGCCGGTGTTCGACGGCGAAAAAGTGGTGATGCGTTTGTTGGATGAGACTTCCAAGGGTTTGACGCTGGAAAAAATGGGCATCAACGGCCCGGCGCTCGAAGCGGTGCACCGTGAAATCAACAAGCCCAACGGGATGATTCTCGTGACCGGACCGACCGGATCCGGTAAAACGACGACGCTCTACACGGTGATGGATATTTTGAACACCACGGAAGTCAATATCAGCACCGTCGAAGATCCGGTGGAATACCGGATGCCGCGGGTCAACCAGACCCAGATCAATCCGAAAGTGGGGATGACCTTTGCCGCGGCTCTCCGTTCGCTTCTCCGTCAGGATCCGGATATCATTATGGTTGGGGAAATCCGCGATCAGGAAACCTTGGAAATTGCTATGCACGCCGCGATGACCGGTCATCTCGTGCTCTCCACGCTTCATACCAACAGCGCCGCCGCAACGCTGCCACGTATGCTCGATATGGGCGCCGAACCATTTCTGATCGCCTCGACCGTCAATGTCATCATCGCTCAGCGTCTCGTGCGCCGTTTGTGCGCGGAGTGCCGCGCACCCTATACCCTCGACAAGAAAGAGATCGAGTCTCTCGCCAAATCATACGATATCGAGACGGTCTTTCAGTATCTGAAGAATGATCCGATCAGTCAGAAATTTATTGAAAAGGCCAAAAGTTGGGAAGAAGTGACAATGTACAGGCCGGCTGGCTGCGATCAATGCGGAGGCGAGGGCTACCGCGGACGCAATGGTATCTACGAAGTGCTGGCGATGGATACGGATATCAGAAAGATGGTGACCCAAGCCGCGACCACCGAAGAGATTGAGAAGCAGGCGCGAAAAAACGGAATGACGACGATGGTGGAAGACGGTTTCTGGAAGATCGTGCAGGGGATTACTTCGCTTGAAGAAGTGATGCGCGCGACGAAGGAGTAGGGTAGAGATGCCAGATGCAGGATGCATAATAAGTGATGCATGATGAGGCATTCTTTTATCAATTATCCTGTATCATTTATTATTTATCTGTTTTGAATCTGTCTTGAACTCATTGTCGCGCAGTTCGCGTTTGATATGCGCTTTGGCGGAGGAGGTTTTGACAGATTGGAGCCAGTCTCGGCTCGGTTTCTTTTTTTCCTTGACGGTGAGGATCTGTATGACTTCTCCATTTTGGATATGATAGTCGAGCGGTACCATTTTTCCATCCGCTTTGGCGCCGACTGCCCGGTCGCCTATCTCGCTGTGAATGGCGTACGCGAAGTCGATCGGCGTGGCTTCTTCGGGGAGATCGATGATATCACCCTTCGGCGTAAAGGCGAAGATGTGGTTT
>JAHFOM010000050.1 GCA_023261685.1 Candidatus Moraniibacteriota bacterium
GGGGATCGCGATCGGGTTTTCGGGGATAGGTCCGCGGGGGTCGTCCCGACTGACATAGTACAGGATATCGTGATCGCTGACGAAATCTTTCTTATCAGCATCCTTGTCGCGACAGTACTTGTTTGCCAGGCAGTACGCGTTTTTCTCTCCGGGTATCTCACACACTTTGAGGTTCTCTTTCTGCTCGAGCTCCCCGGCGAGCATCGGTTTATTTGTTTTTCCTTCGCCATCACCGATTTCATCATCGGGATTGTATTTGGGGAATGACTCGATGGCATAGTTTGAGAGAGCTTTGTCTAGAAACGCCCGCCAGATAGGGGCGGCGACATTTACGCCATCCGCACCTTCAACCATAGCGGTATTGTTATTGTTTCCGGCCCAGACGCCGACCGCGAGTGATGGAATGTATCCGATGGTCCAACCATCACGAAACTCGTTGGTGGTGCCTGTTTTAGCTGCTACGGGGCGGTTGTCAAAGCGGAGCGGTGAGTTTTCCCCGAATACCCACGCCCGATTGGCATTATTGGAGAGGACGGAATCAAGCATAGCAACATACTTTTCATCGACAACCCGTTCTCCCGCATCGGGCTTGATTTCTTCCAAAATGGCGCCGTGTGCATCCTCGATGCGGAGAATCGCTGACTTCTGGTGTCTGATGCCTCCGGTGGCCAGCGTACTGTAGGCATTCACATGGTCCAAAAGTGTCACTTCTCCGCCGCCGAGAACCAAAGAGAGTCCAAGTTTACTTGGGTCGTTGAGACCTGTGATGCCGAGGTTCTTCGCTAAATCTATAGCCTCTTTGACACCAACGAGGTAGAGCGCCTTCACTGCGGGGATATTAAGTGACCCACCGAGCGTTTTCATCATCGGGAGCGGACCGTGGAATTGCCCATCGTAGTTATTTGGCTCATAACTCTTGCCTTCCGCTGTTTCAAATTGCGTTTTCGTATCGTAGAGGATGGTTTCTGGCAAGTAGCCTTTGGAGAAAGCGGCGAGATAGACGTATGGTTTGAAAGATGACCCCGGCTGGCGATCACGAATAGCGACATTCACGTTCCCATCAATAGAGGTATCAAAATAATCCTTTGATCCGACCATCGCGAGTATCTGGCCGGTTTTCGGATCCATAGCTACGAGGGCGGCGTTTGATGCATTCCACTTTTTATTGTTTGCCGCTCCATTTCGGACAGCCTCCTCCGCAATTTGCTGTTTGTCCCAGTCCAGCGTCGTGATGACCTTGTATCCGCTTTCTTCTACGGCGCGATCACCGTATTTTTCTTGGAGATAGTCCTTGATATACATTACGAAATGGGGGGCAGCGATGATGTCCTTCTGAGGGAGGACTTTTTCGAGAGTATTGATGCTTGTCGCCTCATTCGCCTGTTCTTCGGTGATATATCCTAAGCGTGCCATCGTTTTCAGGGTGAAGGCTTTGCGCCCGACAAGCGCGTCAGTATGTGATCCGTAGGGAGAATAGTAAGCGGTGGCTTGGGGGAGGGCTGCGATGAGAGCAGCTTCATCCAGCGTGAGCTCGCGAGCGGGCTTGCCAAAAAAAGTCTGAGCAGCTGCCTCTACCCCATACGCGTTGGACCCATAGGGAATTTCATTGAGGTACATCGCCAGTATCTCGTCTTTGGAGAATTTTGTTTCCACTTCCAGCGAGAGGATAACCTCCTTCACTTTTCTGATGAATGTTTTTTCATTGGTGAGGAGGGAATTCTTGACGAATTGCTGTGTAATAGTGGACCCCCCTTGGGTTTTCCCGAGCGCGACGATGTCTTTGAGGAGCGACCGGGCGATGGAGGAGAGCTTGATGCCGTAGTGGCTGTAAAAATCCTGGTCTTCGAGGCTGATGGTGGCGTACTTGATGACATCCGGCATATCAGAGAAGGGGATGATGGTCCGTTTTTCCTCACCGTGCACTTCGTAGAGCAGCTTTTCGCCGGTGCGGTCGTAGATCTTCGTTGATTCGACGATGGTGCGCTTATTCACCGTGCCCGGGTTGGGAAGGTCTTTAGCAATGTAAGCGGAGGCGCCAATAATCAAAACCAGCAAAACCCCGCCTCCTATGAGAGCGGTTTTCCCTGCAATCCTCCAAAAACGGCTTTTTTGCCTTATTTCTGGAGAAATCTGACGCCTTTTACGAAAAAATTTCATACGGAATATATGTTGAGGTGTCTCTACTATATACCATAGATAAGCAAAAAAGAGAAGCCTCGTACGGCTTCTCTTTCGAAAGGAGAATTTTCATCTGTCCTTTCTCTTTCGATGGAACGGACTTTGTGACATTATGTAGAGAATGTTACGGTGTTCTGCCCCGACGAAATCATTTCTTTCGTCCGGCGAAGCTTTCGTGTTATGGGTGTCGATAAGGAAGTTCCCATCGGGTGCGAGCGAGTTGTCCGCTTCCGCGAGTATATCTTTTTCGATGACTGATTCATATTCGCAGATCTTCGCGCATACGAGGAATTCGAATTTGTTATCTAGGGAAATCGATTCGAAATTATTGTGGATAATACTTTCGATGAATTTCAACATCTGTATGTACACGGGCCGGTCATTTTTTTCAATGTTCGTACTGTAGAATTTTGATGCACCGATGATACAGTGGGTAAAGAAATAGATCTGAAGCTCGAATGATTTTTCCGGATAGGCCATCCCAATTTCAAGATACTTTTCCGGATTCGCTTTGGAGGCTTCTGTCCCGAGATACTCTTCGAGGATGTAGAGGTAGTTGATGGCATGAGTAGAGAGCACCCTCAGAGCATCCGCGTCATTTTCAATGAGGTGCTTGAGGTCGAGGAGCTCTTCATCTGAAACCAGTTCTCGAATATATGTGTGAAGGTTAATGCCGTATAATTCTCGGGCAAAGAGATGTTTGAAGATAAGATTGAGACTTGGCTCCAATTGAGGGTATTTCTTGAAATATGCTTGGCGAGCTTCTCTGGCAACCATTCTCGGCCCGTGGTCAGGCTTATCGGTGAATAATTTTTTCAATTTCTCCCGATGTGCATCCTCAGTTTTTCCGATGTAGGCCTCTTGCAGCTCATCAAGTTTTTCTTTTATAGCGGGATCGCCGCTCCAGAGGTAGAGACGGGAGAGGAAGTGAAATTTCTTATTGTCGAGGAAGGGGATTTGCGTCCGGTATTCTTCAGAAACGAGATCTTTCGTAGGCACTGCCCCTCTTGCAGCCATACGTTTGCAATAGTGGATAATCTCACCCGCGACATCGATGCCGGTCGCCTCCTGAAATCCTTGCCACTGCGGAACAGTATTCACTTCCAAGAAGAAATATTCATCCCGTTCTTCATCATAGATAACATCGACTCCGCAAAGAGCAAGTTCAAAAATTGAGGCGACCGTCGTCCCGATCGGCCGCAGCTTCGCGAGGATTTTTTGGTCAGTAATAACGCTGGCGCTCCCGCCTTTGGAAAGGTTATTCAGAAAGTCGCCTTCTTGGGCAGATCTTTTGATGACACCGAGGACTCTCCCCCCGAGTATGAGTATCCGATAATCGCCAGAGTTTTTGATGAAGTTCTGGTATACTTGTTTTTCAATATCTTTCGCGCTTCGCAGAAGATCATCCCTCCCCCGGATCAGCTCGACGCCCGTCCCCTTTGATCCCTTATTCGGCTTTTGGATGAATGGATAGCTGAGTATCCCCTCTTGTATGGCTGCCTCTATTTCCGGCAAAGACCGAAACGTAAAAGTCGGGATGCACTGTAGAGTCTTTGTTTTCTTTTGCACGTACTCTTGCTGGAAAGCCTTCTCAGCCGCTTGCGGAAGTCGCGCGAGGCAACGGTTGATAAGAAGGTGCTTTTCGAGGATCGTGTTCATCATATTGAATCGATCGATCCCGCCGCCGAGAGACGACGAGCGCCACAACACAACAGCACCGAGATTTTCTGGAGGAACTCCTGCTTTGGAAATATCTCTCACATCGATAGCGACACCGAATTTCGGAGCCGCCTCTTTTAGCCGTTCCACTTGCCATTCGGCTGTCTTGCAGACGACGGTAATCTTCATATTTTTATCAGAGAGAGTATTTGTTGAAAATATCTTCAAGGATGTCCTTGATCACCAAGCGAGACTTCCCAACAGTTGGGTCGTAATGTATAGAGAGGCTCGGAGAGCTGTTTGTCTCCAGGAAAGAAACCTTCTGTTCCCGCGGATCAATAGAAATATCTTCGCATATGAGATCTACTCCCGCAAGCTGCAGGTTCACTGCCTGAGCTGATTTTTTGACAAGTTCCAGAATGCCTTCGTGGATGACATCCGTGCAGTCTATCGATGAACCGCCCTCTGCGAGGCATGAATTTTCCTGAAGCAGTACACAGGATTCTTTTTCTGGGACAGTGTCCAGAGAAATATTATTTTTTGCGAGCGTCTGAACCACTTTCTCGTTGATGATGATCTTTTTTTGGAGATTGGTATTCTTTTTTTGTATGAGTGTCGCGATGGTATCGGCTCCATTCCCTATGATCTGAGGCGGGACCAATTCCAGCGCTCCCAGCAAACGGTCTTTGTAGATGAGTACGCGGTATTCTTTCCCAAAAACCATTTCCTGGATGATAAAGCTCCCATCGGAATCCGCTACGATGTTTGCAAGTTCTTCAAACGATGCGATGTTCGTACGAATACCGATGCTTTTTTTCCCGTTTGATTTCTTGAAAACTACCGGGAACTTCAAGCCCAAATCGACGCTCTTCTGAGGGAATGACGCGATGTTCCGGAAATAGCGGCTTCGTGGAAAGGGAATATGTTCCCGTTCCCAGAAGCGATACGTGATCTCTTTGTTTTTTGCCAGTACTGAGCTTGCGGAGTAGGGATCATTTGCAAAAGAAAACAATTCCTTCACAATTATTTTTTTGGCTCCATCGGATATTTCGACAACTTCTTTTTCCGGATACACGACGTGTATCGCCAGTCCCATCGCGGTTGCTTCTTCCAAAAGGATTTTAAAGTTTTTAGTCATAGAGGTTGCTGTTATTTGCTCACATCAACAAGAAATTTCCGAAGACTTTTTCTTCCTATGATGACGGGGTACTCTAGGCTGGTGCGGTCGGCAATAGTGACAGAGGCGGGGATCTCGATGGTGTCCATAATGAAGGATATTTCTATTTTCGGTCTCATACTGAAACCGCTCGCCGAATAGGTAAAGGTGATTGCCCTGAGGTCCGTATGAGCGTTCCGATATGTTACATCGTACTCATCCGATAGCTTCTTGAGATCATCGCGGTTTGTCGAGGTCGGTTTTGGGATAGTCTCGAAAAATTCTAGTACGTCGCTGAAGCCGAGTTCTTTCGCGAGCTCGGTATCGATTGATGTGGAATCGGCGCCGGTATCTATCTTGGCCTCAATCTCGATTTCTTTGCCGTCTTTGCCGATGAGCTTTATTTTCTCGATACTGCCGATGACCCGTTTCCCTGAGAGCTCCTCGATTTCTTCCTCGATTTCTCCGCCGAAGAGGTTC
>JAHFOM010000009.1:0-3694 GCA_023261685.1 Candidatus Moraniibacteriota bacterium
ATATTCTCAAGTACCGCGTTGTCAGGCGGAAATATCTTGGTGACGTTTTCAAAACGGATGATGGGTTCAGTGTCTGCCATATATGTTTTTCTTTTTTGCGATTCACTGTTATAAAGTTTCACTCACCAATATATTCTACCATACCGAGCGACAAATGGCACGCTGATATTTTTTAGCGAGAGTGCAGATGGCGGAGCTCGGCTTCTATGAACGCTCCGAGATTGCCGTCCAACACTTTACTTGCATCACTGGTTTCGGTATTGGTGCGATGATCCTTGACCAAAGTATAGGGATGCAGGACATACGAACGGATCTGATTGCCCCACTCGGCACTCTTGACCTCTCCGCGCAGTTTTCTTTTTTCCGCTTCCTGTTCCTCGATTTGACGGGCGACAATTTTCGAACGGAGTATTTGTATCGCTTCTTCTTTGTTCTGCAGCTGGGAGCGCTCATTCTGACACGTCACGACGATACCGGTTGGAATATGGGTGACACGCACCGCGCTGTCCGTCGTATTGACGCTCTGACCACCCGCGCCTGATGAACGATACGTATCGATACGGAGTTCGTCCGGTCTGATGACAACCACTTCCGCGTCATCGATTACCGGCATCACTTCCACCGAAGCAAAGGACGTCTGGCGCAAACTCTTGGCATTGAACGGCGACAAACGCACCAAACGATGGATACCAGCCTCCCCGTGCAGATACCCATAAGCATAGACACCCGCTATCTCGATCGTCGCGCTCTTGATGCCGGCTTCGCTGCCACGGGATTCATCGAGCAAACGCGTCTTCCAGCCCTGCTCTTGTGCATAGCGCAGATACATCCGCAGGAGCATCTCCGCCCAGTCCTGAGCATCGACACCGCCGGCACCGCTCCGCACACAGAGGAGGGCACTTTTGGCGTCATAGGGACCTCCGAGCAAGGTCTTGAATTCCCACTCACTGATGGCTTTTTGTGCCTCTTCGTATTCTTTGTGGAGCATCTCGGTATCTTCCGGTTTCAGATTTTCCAGAAGCGCAAAGCCTTCAAGGTCAGCCAAAGACTTCTCAAGGCGTTCGAGAGAAATCCGCTCATTCTGGAGCATCTCCAGTTCCTGCATCACGCGTCCGGCAGACTGCGCATCGTTCCAAAAATCAGGCCGGGAGCTCGAGAGCAAAAGTTCCGCAATGCGCTTTTCTTTCTGACCCAAGTCAAAGATAGTCCTGCAACTGCAGGAGTTTTTGTCGAAGAACCGCGATGTTTTCTTGTCCGATATTCATAGTCGATATTCTAGCATAATTTTCTTCAAGAGAAAAATAAAAACAGACTGGAAAAAGCCTGTCATTTTGAGCCACCTTCCAGAATCGAACTGGAGACCTACGCGTTACGAGTGCGTCGCTCTACCGACTGAGCTAAGGTGGCTGAGAATAAAACACTTTTCAGCCTACAGCAAAAAAATAAAAATATCAACCCAGCACCTATTGCTCTGCAAAAAGATTTATTTTTCCAGCTCCGCGTCGATTGCCTGTTTCAGGACGTCATATTCCACGGCACCCGGCAGGAACGTCCCATTGACAAAGGTGCCCGGCGTACCGCTGATGGCGAAACCCTCCGCCTCCGCCATATCCGCGTTCATCTTGTACTGATATTTTTTGGTATCGAGACACTGGATAAATTGACGTCCGTTCAAACCAAGACGCCACGCATAGTCTTTGAATTTCTGGGTACCGGCGGTTTTACTCCACTCATCTTGCTTGGCAAACAGATTGTCCGCGTACGCCTGAAATTTCCCCTGCTCATTGGCACAGCTCCCAGCAAGCGCGGCGTTCTGTGCCTGCGGATGAAATGAAAGTGGCAGGTGTTTGTAGACGAAGAGGATCTTGCCCTCGTATTCTTTGAGCGCTTTGTTCAAGTCTGCCTGAAATACCTTGCAGTACGGGCACTGGAAGTCAGCATATTCGATAATTTTTACCGGCGCATCCTTGGGACCGACAGTGATATCCGTATCATCTATTTTTGGAAGCGTGAGATATTTGCCCACCGGCAACCCTATCTTCCCCATATCGAAGAAATAGCGTCCGCCTGCCGCTTCGAACAGACTCGATGCCTGAGCATAGAAATGACTCTCCGCCACATTTCCAGAGAAAATAAAGGCCGGAAGAGAGGTGACTCGGAAACGCTCGATCAGGAGTTTGCCGGTATCGGACCCGCTTTCAATAGGCATCGCTTCGAGCGTCGGCAATACCCGCCGGAGCCATACCAGCGCCTCACTCGGATCACAAGCCTCGCACTCTGCATCCGTCACGATCTGTACGGTCACTTTGGGATCATCATACGCCACCCATGTTTTCCCACCTGTCTCCAAAAGCGCGTGCGTCTTGACCGCCTGAGAGGAGAATCCCCGGCCCAGAGCCAGCTGAACGAAATCCACGAACAAGCTCCCCGCAAACAATCCGGCGAGGATGATGATAATGGCGGAAAGATCCTTCACCTTTTTCTTGTCTGCCATCTGCTGTTGATGCTGTTCTTGAGAAAAAGTTTCCATACGGTTGTCCGTCCAAAAAAAATTATGAGTTACTGCGCGCAGGACCGGGCGTTAGCATTTTTGTCACGGAGACTCGTACCGCCCGCATCAATCAGCTTCTGTTCCAAAGCGTTCAAATCATACGGCGTTTCTGCCGATGTCAGCGTATAGTCCTCGAAGCCGATAGTCACGGTTTGTACCGCCACCGCTTTGGCACCTCCTCCGATGACGGCTGCCACGATGAAAAGTGCGATGAGGTCATACCTCGTATACTCGCGCCGGAGAATAATGCGTTCATACGTCACGGTGAGAAAAACCCGCGTGTCTTCTAGTGCGGTACTCTGACGCAACCGGTGCGTCACCCGCGCATACGTGCCGTGGATATACGCCGCACACTGAACGCTGAAAACCTTGAATTTCGTCTTGAAAAAATCCGTACTCATTTTCATAGGACTGCTCTTTTTCAGTGAAAATCGCTTAAAAAGACATCATAGCAAAGTAGCACAAAGCCTTTTCCCGCGCAAGAGATTCTCGTGCCAAAAAAGAAAGCGCATTCTGAGCAAGAAAGTGCACCAGTAGAGAACAAGAAAGGTCCTCAGAGACGCGTAATGTCATCCAAAACAGCGTCCAGAGCATCAAGACTTTTACTTCCGAGGCCGTCAGCCTTGCAGGAGGGATTGTCGAGTTCACGGCGGACCTGTTCAACCACGGTAAAGGGTCGCACGCCCTTCAAGATGTTGTCATTGAGCGCGATATTGGGCCCGGCCTTGCAATACCCGAAACACTCGTAGACCGGCAGTATCAGCGCCTCTTCTTTCGTCAAACCCTCTTTCAGGTTCGCAAAAATCTCCGCCCCTCCTTTCTGGAGGCACTTGGTATTCAGGCACACCTTGATCGTCGCCTGCCCGCCTTTTTTTTTCTCTGAATGAGGATGAGGAGTACTTGTTGTTTCCATAAGCGTCAGCAGAGTATACCCATAATCAAGAGAAACCGCAAGAGAATCAATTTGTGGCAGGCTCTGCGTTATGACCTTGATTTTTTAAGTATGTTGGCTTTTTTTGGTAAAGAGTGGTATACTTTCAGTACGGTATAAGCTTTAATGATACACTCTATGATACTATCTGGTTCTTTGAAGAACTGGGGGTTGTAATCATTAATCTTAAACGTATGGACGCAATGTCATCA